>CAJPSG010000091.1 GCA_905373195.1 Kingella oralis | reverse complement strand
AGGCGGCGTGATTCATTGGACGCACAAAGACCCAAACGGTCGCCACGCCGATGGTGTGGCAACGGCAGGCTGGGGCGTTTGCGTTGTGGTTACGCTGGTAGGCGTGTTTTGCGGTTGGTTTGGGCTTGGCGTATAACGCGCCAACTGCGTGCCCACCACCAGCAGCACAAACAACACAATCAACAATAATCGGTTTTTCAACATATTCTTTTCTCAATATGGTTTTCAGGCTGCCTATTCATCGCAATAAGGCAGCCTGAAAACATCATCAGTCAGCAAACATCACACTTCAATCTTATTCGGCGTAAACGTTTCCCATTTGTTGCACGCGGGGCAATGCCAGAAAAACACTTGCGATTTGAAATGGCAGTTGCGACAGCGATACATCCAACTGCGCTGCACTTGCCGCCCAATCACATTGCGCATCATATCGGCATCGGCTTTCCATTGCGGGTTCAAATCGCTCATTTGCAAGCCCAGCAGGCGATACATGCCGTTTAAATCGGGCTTAGCGCGCACCAATTCCACCATCATTTGGTTGGCTTTTTCCTCGCCCCACAGCAGCAGCGATTTTTCGTAAATCACATTGTTCAAATCCAACTGCGGAAACGTTTTGGCATAACCAATCAACACCTCCAAGCCATCTTGCGCCTTGCCCAGCGCGTCATAAGCGTCATACAGCTTCTCGCCTATCATGCTCAAATAAGCGTGGTTTTGCTTCTCAATCGCGGTGTAGGCATCAATGGCAGCCTGAAAATGCCCCTGCTTTTGCTCAATATCGCCCAAAATCATATTGGCGCGGGTGCATTTTCGGTTGGCAGATAAGGCTGCCTGAACGTGCGCGCGGGCTTGTTCAAACTGCGATTTAAACAATTCGCCCTGCGCAATTTCGCAATAAAACTGCGCCATTTCAAATTGATACGTTTGCTCATCGTGCGCCAAAAGCTGCGCGGTGGCGATGGCTTGCTCCCAATCGCGGTCTTGCTGATAAATATTGAGCAACACTTCATTGGCTTGCTTTGCCATGTTGCCCTGCTGCAATTCCAAGAAAATTTGCTCGGCTCTGTCCACCAAACCCGCGCTTTGGTAGTTCAAGCCCAGCTCGTATAACACGCGCGTGCGCTTGTCGCCCACCGTGTCGGGCGAATCCAGCAAGGCTTTGTGCATAGCGATGGCTTTGTCGTTTTCGCCGCGCTGACGATAGAGCTTGCCCAGCGTTAAGTTCAAATCATACGAATTTTGTTGTTGGTCAATCACTTCGGCAAGATTATGCGCCGCGCGCCCCGTGTTTTTGTCCACCAGCGCATCCAAGCTGGCGTAAAAGCCTGCGGGCACAGTTTTTGCCTGTTTCAACACGGTTTTCATATCAATCCGCGCCGCAAACCAGCCCATCCCAAAACAGATGGGCAACAAAATAATCGGGATAAGCACCCACCAAATTATTTCAGCGTTTTCCATGTTTTGCCTTATTTTTTGGCTACGTTAATCGGCGCAGGCGCAGCAATATCTTGCGTGGTCAAACGCGCATTTTTTTGCACCTCGGCACGCAAACGTGCATTCTCGTTGCGCAGATGGATTAAACGCCCAAACAGCGCAAACAAGCCAAACAACGCGCCCGCCACAAACGCGCCAAACAAAATCACAATCAACGGCAATTCAATAAATTCGCTGGGCAGATAAAAAAATTGCACTTTTGCCGTGTTAATTAAAGCAAACACCAGCAATATCGCCAAAATAACCAGTTTAATTATGGTGTAAAACAGTTTCATCACAGTTCCCTGTTGTATGTCAAAAATGGGTCGCAAAATAAAAAGGCAGCCTGAAAATAGGCAAAGCCCGATGCAGGGCGTAAGTGTAAACGATTTGGCAGCCTTGTGATACTGCCTTTCATTGCCCCGCATTTAAACCATCATCTAAACTGCCATCCCAAACGTAAACAAAGGCAGCCTGAAATACAACAAAATCCCAACCTTTCTTAACATTTGCTTTCAGGCAGCCTGAAAATTATTTAAAATATGAGGCTTAATTCAATCCACTTTTGCAAAGGCATCATTATGAGCACAGCTATGCAGATTACCGACCTTCTCGCCTTTGGCGTGAAAAACAAAGCATCAGACTTACACATCTCTGCAGGTCTGCCCCCCATGATTCGCGTGAACGGCGACATCCGCCGCATCAACCTGCCCGAAATGAACGCAGACGAAGTCGGCACCATGATTAGCTCCATCATGAACGACTTGCAACGCAAAAACTATCAACAAAACCTAGAAACCGACTTTTCATTTGAGCTGCCCAACATCGCTCGCTTTCGTGTGAACGCATTTAACACCAACCGCGGGCCCGCCGCCGTGTTGCGTACCATTCCCAGCAAAGTGTTAACGCTGGAAGAGCTCAAAGCTCCGCGCATTTTCCAAAAAATCGCCGATAACCCACGTGGCTTGGTGTTGGTAACAGGGCCAACAGGTTCGGGCAAATCCACCACCCTCGCCGCCATGATGGACTATGTAAATGACCACTATGCCGCCCACATTCTCACCATTGAAGACCCCATTGAGTTTGTGCACCAATCCAAAAAATGCCTTGTGAACCAACGCGAATTGGGCGAACACACCCACAGCTTTGCCAACGCCCTGCGCTCTGCCTTGCGTGAAGACCCCGATATTATTCTGGTGGGCGAGATGCGCGACCCCGAAACCATCGGCTTGGCATTGACTGCCGCCGAAACGGGGCACTTGGTATTCGGCACCTTGCACACCACATCCGCCGCCAAAACTATTGACCGTATTATTGACGTATTCCCCGCCGCCGAAAAAGAAATGGTGCGTTCTATGTTGTCTGAATCGCTGCGTGCCGTTATCGCGCAAACGCTGCTGAAAACCAAAGACGGCAAAGGGCGTGTTGCCGCGCATGAAATCATGATTTCCACCCCCGCGATTCGTAACTTGATTCGCGAGAACAAAATTGCCCAAATGCAATCATCCATCCAAACAGGGCAAAACTTCGGTATGCAAACGCTTGACCAATGTTTGCAAGACTTGGTGCGCCGCAATATCGTGTCGCTTGCCGATGCCCGCGCCAAAGCGCAAAACCCCGATATGATTGTGTAACAATAAAGAGAGACCGCCATGTCAGCACAAAACAACCCCAATGCTGGTTTAGCCAACCTGCTGGAAGACTTTGTAAACGATTACCAAGTGAAACCGCAAGCTCCCAAAGCTGCGCCCAAAGGGCAGCCTGAAAAAACCGTTGCCAGCGTGATGGCGCGCAAAGAGAAACCGGGCTTGCATCCTTTGCTGGAAAAAATGTCTGCCGAATGCGAAAAACGCTTGGCTTCCGATATTTTCATCAGCGTAAACTTCCCGCCTTCATTCAAAATCAACGGCGAGCTCACGCCCGTGCCGCTGAAACCGCTTACGCCGCAAGACACCGAAGTGTTGGTGTATTCCACCATGAGCGATGAGCAACGCATCCGCTTTGAAGAAGAATTGGAGTTGAACTATTCAGTTACTTCTGCCACAGGCGTGCGCTATCGTGTGAATGCCTATCACGAGCAAGGGCACGTGGGCATGGTGTGGCGGCGCATCACCACCAAAATCTTAACGGTGGACGATTTGAAACTGCCACAAGGCTTAAAAGAACTTGCCATGCAGCCGCGCGGCTTGATTATTTTGGCAGGGGCAACGGGTTCGGGTAAATCCACCTCTATGGCAGCGATGCTAGACTGGCGCAACAAACACGCGGCGGGGCATATCGTAACCATCGAAGACCCTGTGGAATACATCCACACCCCCATCAAAAGCATCTTCACCCAACGCGAATTAGGCATTGACACCAACTCTTGGTCTATGGCGGTGCAATCGGCGATGCGTCAAGCGCCCGATGTGGTCTGCGTGGGGGAGGTACGTAACGAACACACGATGGAATACGCCTTGCAGCTAGCGCAAACGGGGCACTTGGTGTTCTTCACCATCCACGCCAACAACGCCGTGCAAGCGGTGGAACGTATCATGAACTTCTACCCCGAAGAGCAGCACAAACAAGTGTTGTTGGACTTGTCGCTCAACGTGGTCGGCATCATCGGGCAACGTTTGGCGCGCTTGATTGAAGGCGGGCGAACTGCGATTGTGGACTTGCTGATTAACTCACCCGCAATGGCGGACTACATGATGAAAGGCGAGCTGATTGAGATGATGCGCTTGATTGAGCGTTCCCAATCCGAGGGTATGCAAACGTTTGACCAAGATTTGTTCAAACTCTACACCTCAGGGCGCATCACCCTAGACGAAGCCTTGCGCCAAGCCGAATCCGCCAGCGACTTGCGCCTGAAAATCACCTTATGGGAAGAGGGCAAAGAGCCGGGGCAAATGTATGACCGCGTTTCGGATTTGAATATTTTGTAATCCGTTTAAAACCGTTTTCAGGCTGCCTTAATGCGTTAGGGCAGCCTGAAAATCTTGTATGCAAGATAAAAGCCCTTCCATCACACCCAAAGGCAGCCTGAAAGTTTGTTTGCCATGTTTACCATCGTTTAATCTGTTTTCAGGCTGCCTTATCCATCGCGCTTAACGGCAGCCTGAAAACGCTGTTCGGCGCAACACCAACCCTAACCCCGAAAGCCCATCATGCCCCAATTCTCGCTCCCCTCTTCCAACGGCGATATTTTCCACAGCCAAGAACATCTCCCGCTGATTGTCTATTTCTACCCCAAAGACCACAGCGCGGGCTGCACCACCGAAGGCTTGGACTTCAACCGCCTGCTGCCCGAATTTCAAGCCTTGGGCTACACTGTGGTCGGCATCTCGCGCGACAGTGTGAAAACGCATCAAAATTTTTGCGCCAAGCAAGGCTTTACCTTTCCCCTGCTCAGCGATGCCGATGAAACCGTGTGCCAACAATTTGGCGTGTTGAAGCTGAAAAAACTCTACGGCAAAGAACACATCGGCATTGAGCGCAGCACTTTTGTGTTAGACCGTGCGGGCAATATCGCGCACGAATGGCGCAAAGTAAAAGTGGCGGGGCACGCCGAAGCCGTGTTAGCCGCGCTGCAAAATGCGTAACCTGTTGGGTTTTTCGCGTTCAATACACCACCGCTAAACCCTTCTCGTGTTTGAGCTTTCCTAGCCCCAAGCGTATAATCCGCCTCGTTTAACAACCCTATTAGGCAGCCTGAAAACCCGTTTTCCCGTTTTCAGGCTGCCTCATCTTAATCACGCGTTCACACCATGCAAACAGCCCGCCCCCTCTCCACCAAGCAGATGGCGTTCCTTATGGCGATGCTTATCGCCATCATGCCGCTGTCCATTGATGCTTATTTGCCTTCGCTGCCGCAAATTGCCACCGCGCTGCAAGCCGACATCCATCAAATTGAAAAAAGCCTCAGCACATTTATGTTTGGCGTGGCGGCAGGGCAGTTGCTCGGCGGTTTGCACAAAAATCAACCCTGCGCAGCCAATCAGAAAAATGGTTAAGCCAAACAGCGCGATGTTGCGCCGCCCTTTGATGTCGGACAGCGAACCGCCGAGCAGCTGATGGCGTTGCGCATGGTGCAAGCCTTGGGCGGCGGGATG
>CAJPSG010000090.1 GCA_905373195.1 Kingella oralis | reverse complement strand
GTTTTCAGGCTGCCTTGGGCATATAGCCAACATCAGCGCAACATCAACGCCTTCTCCACTTGCCGCTTATCCACATTCGCAATTTCTTTCATCAGCGCAATATTCTGATTCGCCACCGTTTTCGCACTCGCCTCGTTTATAGAAGACAGTGGCGCACGGCGGGCAAATTGCAACGAATACAGCCCCTCTTTGCGCTTCCAATAGCGGAACACATTGGATTCAAGAATGCCATTTTTGCCCACTTGGTACGCATAAAACTGCACAATCGCCCCGTCTTTTTGCGGTACGATATTCGGCTGCGGCATATCAGGGTATTGCCGCCGCGCCAGCGCAGCCATGTTTTGCGCCATTTTCAGCGGGTCATTACCGATTTGCGGCGCGCTTTGCAAACGCAGCCCGATTAAGCGCGTCCACCGCTCAAAGGTTTCGTTGGCGGGGACGTATTCTTTCAAACGTTCAGATGCCGTCATCTGCCCCACAAATTCTTGCGGCAGAATTTTGCCTTCCATTTTAACGGGCGAAGGCGCGGCAATCGCCCATGATGCCGCCAGCAGGCAAGCGGTCGTTAGCGCAGAACGAATAAGTTTCATCAAATCATCCTTCTATCCTGTTTACGATGAGAACGGCAGCCTGAAAACCGCAGGCTGCAACAAGCGAACGCTAACACATCACGCGCAACGGCGGATGCCCCGCATACTCCAAAAAGCGCACAAAATCGGCATAAGCAATATTCAGCGTGGTGGTGTTGACAAACGGATGAAAGCCCACCGTTTGCGTTTCGTCCACTTCCGCATCAATCACCACTTGCACCTTGTTGTCCGCATCAAACAGCACGCCAAACGGTGTAACCGCGCCCGCTTCCACCGCCAGCAACGCCGTCAATTCTTCATCGCCCACAAACGACAAGCGGCTCACGCCCAAGGCTTCTGCCAAGCGTTTCAAATCCGCGCTTTTCTCATCGCGCAAAATCACCAAAAAATACTGCTTGCCCTTTTTGGTTTTCAGGCACAGGTTTTTCACCTGCTGCCCAGGCAACACAATATCCGTGTCGCGCACCGAAGTAATCGGCGCGTGGTCTAATCGCTCGTAGGCAATGTTCAACTTCGCCAGCACATCATAAGCCACATCGGGGGTAGGCATTTCCATAACGTTTTCCTTTCATAATGGTTGATAAAAAGGCAGCCTGAAAAACGATTTTACTTGTTTTCAGGCTGCCTCTATTACTGCGCTTTATGCTTCCTCGTCATCCATGGCGATGGCATCGGCTGCTTCTGCCGCTTCTGCTGCAATCACTTCGCGACTTTCTGCCACCGCAGCCGCCGCGCGTTGGCTTGCCCATGCGGCGCGACGGGCGCGGTGGTAGCTCAAACCCGTACCCGCAGGAATCAAGCGGCCCACAATCACGTTTTCTTTCAAGCCGCGCAAGTCGTCTTTGCGGCCCATAATCGCCGCTTCGGTAAGCACGCGCGTGGTCTCTTGGAACGAGGCCGCCGAGATAAAGCTGTCGGTGGAAAGCGAGGCTTTGGTAATCCCGAGCAACACGTTATCAAAACGCGCAGGCTCTTTGCCCGCCGCCATCGCAGCTTCGTTGGCAATCATCACTTCGGCGCGTTCCACTTGCTCGCCCGTGATGAAGTTGGTATCGCCAGGATCCACAATGCTCACGCGGCGCAACATTTGGCGAATAATCACCTCAATGTGTTTATCGGAAATCTTCACGCCTTGCAAACGATACACCTCTTGCACCTCTTGCACGATGTAGCGCGTCAATGCCTCAATGCCTTGCAAACGCAAGATGTCGTGCGGATCAACCGCGCCATCCACCACCGTTTCGCCACGGTTCACCACTTGGCCATCATGCACCAAAAGCTGTTTCTCTTTGGAAATCAAGGTTTCATGGGTTGCGCCTTCCAAATCGGTAATCACAAGGCGTTGTTTGCCCTTGGTTTCTTTACCAAATGACACCGTGCCTGTTACTTCCGCCAGCATCCCCGCATCTTTGGGCACGCGCGCTTCAAACAACTCAGCTACGCGCGGCAAACCGCCCGTAATATCGCGCGTTTTGGTGGTCGCTTGCGGAATACGCGCCAACACATCGCCCTTGCCGATTTCTTGCCCCTCGCGCACTTGGATAATCGCGCCCACAGGGAACGTCATGCTAACAGGCGTTTGCGTACCCGCAATCAACACAGGCTCGCCGTTTTCGTCCAACAATTTCACCGTTGGGCGCAGCAATTTGCTGGTGCTGGCGCGGCGTTTGCCGTCAATCACCACCAAAGTGGACAAGCCCGTAACATCGTCGGTTTGTTTGGTAACGGTAACGCCCTCTTCCACGTTTTCAAATTCCACGCGACCCGCGTGTTCGGTAATCATCGGGTGGGTGTGTGGGTCCCAAGTCGCCAGCGTTGTGCCCGCTTTCAACTCTTCGCCATCTTGCACTTTCAGCGTTGCGCCGTAAGGGATTTTGTGCAACTCGCGTTCGCGACCTGCTGCGTCCAAAATCATGATTTCGCATGAGCGGCCAATCACAATCAATTCGCCTTTATTGTTGGCGATGTAACGCATTTGCCCGCCAAAACGCACCGTGCCGTTAGACTTGGCTTCCACTTGGCTCGCCGCCGCCGCACGCGATGCCGCACCACCAATGTGGAAGGTACGCATTGTCAGCTGGGTACCCGGTTCCCCGATAGACTGCGCCGCAATCACGCCCACCGCTTCGCCCGCGTTCACCAATTTGCCGCGCGCCAAATCGCGCCCATAACATTTGGCGCACAAGCCATAGCGAGTTTGACAAGTAATCGGCGTGCGCACTTTCACTTCGTCCACACCCGAATTATCAATCAAATCAACCAGTTTCTCATCCAGCAACGTGCCTGCTTCAATAATGGTAGCGCCTGAGTTGGGATCAACTACATCGGTGGCGGTAACACGCCCCAAAATGCGGTCGCGCAAGGCTTCAATAATGTCGCCACCTTGCACCACGGCTTTCATGGCAAAACCTTCATCCGTGCCACAGTCGTCTTCCACTACCACCAAATCTTGGGTAACGTCCACCAAGCGGCGGGTTAAGTAACCTGAGTTCGCGGTTTTCAACGCCGTATCCGCCAAACCTTTACGCGCACCGTGGGTCGCAATAAAGTATTGCAACACGGTTAAGCCTTCGCGGAAGTTTGCGGTAATCGGCGTTTCAATAATGGAGCCATCAGGTTTCGCCATCAAACCACGCATACCCGACAACTGTTTAATCTGCGCTGCCGAACCCCGCGCGCCTGAGTCCGCCATCATGTAGATAGAGTTAAACGACTCTTGGTTTACGGTGTTGCCCTCGCGGTCTTGCACTTTTTGCACCGACAAATTATCCATCATCGCTTTGGCGATTTTGTCGCCTGCACGCCCCCAAATATCTACCACTTTGTTGTAGCGTTCGCCGTTGGTTACCAAGCCTTGACGGTATTGGTCTTCAATTTCTTTCACTTCGGCGTTGGCTTCGGCAAGCAATTTGGGTTTTTCTTTTGGAATTTCCATGTCGTCCACGCAAATGGAAATGCCGCCTTTGGCCGCCAAAGCAAAACCTGTGTACATCAAATGGTCTGCAAAAATCACGGTGTCGCGCAAACCGCACAAGCGGAATGAAGCGTTAATCAACTGCGAAATCGCTTTCTTTTTCAATGCTTTGTCAATATAGCTAAATGGCAAGCCTTTGGGCAAAATTTCGCTCAACAAGGCGCGTCCAACCGTTGTGTTGTAACGGTTAATTACAGCTTCGTATTCGCCCTCGTCATTTTTCACCCATTCTTTCAGACGCACGGTAATTTTGGTGCCCAACTCCACTTGTTTGGTGTGGTAAGCGCGGTGCACTTCTTTCACATCAGCAAACAAGGTGCCCTCGCCCAAGCCGTTGATTTTGTCGCGGGTCATGTAATACAAACCCAATACAATATCTTGCGATGGCACGATAATCGGATCGCCGTTGGCAGGGGCAAGCACGTTGTTGGAAGCCAGCATCAGCGTGCGCGCTTCCATTTGCGCTTCCAAGCTCAATGGCACGTGAACCGCCATTTGGTCGCCGTCAAAGTCGGCGTTGAACGCGGCACACACTAAGGGGTGCAACTGAATGGCTTTGCCTTCAATCAAAATCGGTTCAAACGCTTGAATACCCAAACGGTGCAAGGTGGGCGCACGGTTCAGCAAAATGGGGTGTTCGCGAATCACTTCTTCCAAGATGTCCCATACTTCGGGCACTTCTTGCTCTACCAATTTTTTCGCTGCTTTAACGGTGGTTGCCAGTTCGCGCTGTTCTAGTTTGTGGAAAATAAACGGCTTGAACAATTCCAACGCCATTTTTTTCGGCAAGCCGCATTGGTGCAGGCGCAGGTAAGGACCTACGGTAATCACGGAACGACCTGAATAGTCCACCCGTTTACCCAGCAGGTTTTGACGGAAGCGACCGCTCTTGCCTTTAATCATGTCCGCCAGCGATTTCAACGGGCGTTTGTTCGCACCGGTCATCGCTTTGCCACGGCGGCCGTTGTCCAGCAAGCTGTCCACCGCTTCTTGCAGCATGCGTTTTTCGTTGCGAACGATAATATCGGGCGCACGCAATTCCAACAAACGTTTCAAACGATTGTTGCGGTTAATCACGCGGCGATACAAATCGTTCAAATCAGACGTGGCAAAACGTCCGCCGTCCAAGGGCACAAGTGGGCGCAAATCGGGCGGCAGCACGGGCAGCACGTCCATAATCATCCACTCCAGCTTCATGCCGCTGCGGTGGAATGCTTCCAGCACTTTCAGGCGTTTGGCGATTTTTTTGATTTTGGTATCGGAGCTGGTGGCTTGCAATTCTTGGCGCAAAATTTCAATTTCTTGCTCCACATTCAGGCTGCGTAGCAATTCGCGGATACCTTCCGCGCCCATATGGGCATCAAATTCCTCGCCGTATTCTTCCAATTTGGCGTTGTAGTCTTCTTCAGTGAGCAGTTGGCGGCGTTGCAGCGGGGTTAAACCGGGGTCGGTTACCACAAAGGCTTCAAAGTACAACACGCGCTCAATATCGCGCAATGTCATGTCCAACACCATGCCCAAGCGCGAGGGCAGGGATTTCAAGAACCAGATGTGGGCAACGGGCGCGGCAAGCTCAATATGCCCCATGCGCTCGCGGCGCACTTTGGTCAGCGTTACTTCCACGCCACATTTTTCGCAGGTAACACCTTTAAATTTCAAGCGTTTGTATTTGCCGCATAAGCATTCGTAGTCTTTCACTGGCCCGAAAATTTTGGCGCAGAACAAGCCATCGCGCTCGGGTTTGAAGGTGCGGTAGTTAATGGTTTCAGGTTTTTTTACTTCGCCGTACGACCATGAGCGAATGGTCTCGGGCGAGGCGATGCCGATTTTAATGGCATCAAATTCTTCTGAACCTGCTTGTTGCAGGGGGGCGAATAAATCGGTTAGGTTCATTTTTTGCTCCTGTTGAGAGAATTTTTTGAGTGCTTGGGGTTTGGGGTGCGGGCTGTTTTTTTAGGTTTCAGGCAGCCTGAAACTTATTTGCACGCGGCAACAGCTTTATCCATACGTTG
>CAJPSG010000089.1 GCA_905373195.1 Kingella oralis | reverse complement strand
GACTAATCAACCAACGTTGAAATTCGCTGTATTTCATTTATCACTCCTTGCTGTTGATGGAGTGAATAATAAGACAATTTTGTCTTATAGTTAATATGTTTTTAGATTTTCAGGCTGCCTGTGGGCGGCTTTTTTGTTGGAGTGTAAACATGTGCGATTCGTGCAACAGAAGTTGGGGTGATAGAGTGGTGCATGGTGCAGTGGGGTTGGCAAAGAACATATTGCATATAGAGCAGGTGGATGATGCCACGCGCAAGAGCAGACTCGCGCAATGTGCCGCTTGTGATGATTTGAACCGCCATCATGCCATGTTGCCCAAAGGCGCGGATGTATCGTTGCTTGATACCTGTGTCGCTTGTGGTTGTATCGTGCGCGAGAAAGTGAAGCTAGAAAATGAGCAATGCCCAAAAGGAAAATGGTAAAAGCTGGCGCGCAGGCAAGAACAGTGGTGAGCGCGGATACGGCAGCCGATGGCAAAAGGCGCGGCACTATTTTTTGTTGCAGCATCCCTTATGTGTGTATTGCGAGAAACAAGGTAGAACCACCGCTGCTACGGTGGTAGACCATATTAAGCCACACAGGGGCGATATGGAATTGTTTTGGGATAGTGATAACTGGCAGCCGTTGTGCAAACCTTGCCATGACAGCATCAAAGCGCGTGAAGAAGCGCGTGGCGAAAAGCTGGTTGTGTTTGGATTGGATGGCTACCCTATTAATGGAGATGAATGATGAATACGCCGTTTATGATTTTTTGTGTGGGCGCGTCTATATTAAGTTTGGCGTTGAGTACGTCTGCTGCGATTGTGATGTGGGCGCTGCATTTTGTGTGATGCGGGGGGGTAGTCGCCAAAATTGGGACGTTGCCGCTCCTAACCGCCCGCCCAACTTTCTTAAAACGCTAACCGTAAAAAATCCCCCTACGCGCGTGCGCGCGCGAGAAAGCCAGCTATGACAACCAAAAAACGCCCCCGCAGCGACAGCACAGCTGCCGCCGTCGCCGCTTTTGCCGCCAGCGCAGCCACCGTGCAGCCGCCCATGCCATTAAGCGAAGCCGAGATGTACTACTGGAACGCCATCATCCGCGCCCGACCGCTGGACGAATGGACAGCCATAGACAAACTGCACGCATGGAACTTGTCCAAAACCATGCAATACATCGCCGACAGCCACGCCGACATCGCCGCCAACGGCTTAACCATTGTCAACGAGCGCGGCACGCCCATAGACAACCCCGCCATCCGCCGCCTAGAAACCCTATCGCGTTTGAGCATTACCTATTCCGTGAAACTGCACATCCATGCCGAAGCCACCGTTGGCAGAAGCGAAGACAGCGCGAAACGCGCCAGCCAGCAACGCCAAGCCGAAACCACCCTAAGCAGCCTGAAAGAACACGAGCTAAGCGACTTCATCAACACGGTAAACTAGCATGACCCTAGAAACTAGCATGACCCTAGGCGAAAAAATCATCGCATTTATAGAATGCCTCAACGTCCCAGAAGGCGCGAAAGTTGGGCAAAAAATCAAGCTAGACCCCTTTCAAAAACAGTTTATCCTAGATGTTTACGACAACCCCGCCCGTACCAAAACCGCCATCCTAAGCATCGCCCGCAAAAACGGCAAATCCGCCCTGATTGCAGGCTTACTACTCGCCCACCTCGTCGGTCCCGCCGCCGTGCAAAACAGCCAAATCGTATCAGGCGCAATGAGCCGCGAGCAAGCCGCACTCGTGTTTAAGCTGGCGCAAAAAATGGTGATGCAAAACCCCACCTTGCAAAAAATCATCAAAATCATCCCATCCAGCAAAAGCCTAATCGGCTTGCCCATGAACGTAGAATACAAAGCCATCGCCGCCGACGGCGCCACCGCCCAAGGCTTATCCCCTGTGTTGATTATTTTTGACGAAGTAGGGCAAGTGAAAGGCAGCCAAAACGACTTCTACGATGCCCTGCTCACCAGCCAAGGCGCACACGCCGCCCCCTTAATGATAAACATCAGCACCCAAGCCCCCAAAGACGACGACCTTCTTTCTATCCTGATAGACGATGCCCAAAGCAGCAACGACCAACAAACCATCTGCCACCTATACACCGCCCCCCAAGATTGCGACCTAATGGACGAGAGCGCATGGAAAGCCGCCAACCCCGCACTCGGCAACTTCCGCAGCCTAGACGATATGCGCAGCCTAGCCCAAAAAGCCCAGCGCATGCCCAGCTTTGAAAACACCTTCCGCAATCTCAACCTTAATCAGCGCGTGAACCCCATTGCCCCCTTTATCCCCGTGAGCGAATGGAAAAAATGCCACCACGGCGACGACTTTCAGGCTGCATTTGAACATGGCGAAGTTTATGCAGGCTTAGACCTATCCGCCCGCAACGACCTCACAGCTTTTGTACTCGTTGCCCAATACAACGGCATCTGGTACGCCCAAGGCGAATACTGGACACCACGCGCCACATTAAGCGAGCGCGCCAAAACCGACCGCGCCCCCTACGAAGTCTGGGCAAAACAAGGCTATTTAACCCCATTAAGCGGTGCGACCATAGACTACAACGAAGTCGCCGAGCGCATCATCGCCCTATGCGAACAATACAACATCCGCGCTATCGCCTACGACCGCTGGCGTATAGACGTATTCAAAAAAGCCCTAAACGGCATAGAACTGCCCCTCGTAGAATGGGGGCAAGGCTTCAAAGATGCCACCGTCGGCATAGAAGCGTTAGAAGAAGCCATTTTTAACCACAAATTCCGCCACGACGGCAACCCCGTGTTGAATATGTGCGTCCACAACGCCCGCATCATCGCCGATGCCGCTAACAACCGCAAATTTGAAAAAGCCAAATCCACAGGGCGCATCGACGGCATTGTCGCCCTAGCCATGGCAATGGGCGTTGCCAGCCGCGAAGCTACACCCGAGCAAGCCGATTACCAAATTCACTTCATTTAGGCAGCCTGAAAACACGTTTAGGCGCAGCCAACACTAAACCGCCCCAAGGGCGGCTTTTTTATGGGAGATACCATGAACCAATACACCAAAGCCTACGGCAAATTTGAACTCAAAGAAGCCAGCGAAAATAGCGACGAGCGCATCATTAAAGGCATTGCCACCACCCAAACCCTAGACCGCGACGGCGACATCGTAGAATCCAACGGCGCAAGCTTTGCCCTGCCTATTCCCTTTTTATGGCAGCACCAACGCGACAAGCCCATCGGCGAAGTCGTCGCCGCCAGCGTGAGCGATAAAGGCATAGAAGTGGAAATCCACCTTGCCAAAATCAACGAAAACGGCAAGCTCAAAGAGCGGCTAGACGAAGCATGGCACAGCATCAAAAGCGGCTTGGTAAAAGGCTTATCCATCGGCTTTCGCGGCAAAGAATACGCCTACACCGACAGCGGCATCCACTTCACCAAATGGGATTGGCACGAACTTTCCGCCGTAACCATCCCCGCCAACAGCGAAGCCACCATCACCGCCATCAAAGCCGCCGCATTAGGGCAGCCTGAAAAGCAATTTGAACCCCTTTCGCCGCCCACGGCGGCAGAACCCGAGCCCAGCAAGGCTCAAAGCGAAGCATCCGCTTCATCTTTTTTAACTGTAAAACTGCCCATCATCGGGCAAGGAGTCAAACTATGAACTACGCACAAATGCTCGCCGCCGTGAACCAATCATTGGCGGAAAAACAAGCCAAAATCGGCGAGATTATGAGCCAAGCGGTAACCAAAGGCGCAACGCCCGACGAAGCGCAAGAAGCCCAAATCAAAGCCCTAGAAGCCGAGATTGAAGTGGTAGAAGCCAACCAAGCACGGCTAGAAAAACTGGTTGCCGCCGAAAAAGCCGCCCAGCAAAACGCCACCCCCGTGCAAGGCGACACCCCAGAAAAAGGCAAAAGCGCAGGCATTGTTAAAGCCCAAAATCTCGGCGAGCTAGAAAAAGGCATCGCCTTTGCCCAATACGCGCGCGCCAAAATGTATGCCGCATTGGAACTCAAAAACGGCAATTACCTCTCCCCTGTTGATGCCGCCAAACAGCTTGGCTACAACGACAGCGTTGTTGAATTTACCAAAGCCGCCCTAGGCACAACCACCGACACAGGCTTTGCTAAGCCTCTCGTAGAACCCCATGTATACACCGCTGAATTTGTTGAATTGCTGCGCAATGCCAGCGTGTTTGACAAACTCAAAGGCTTTCACAGCGTCCCCTTTAACGTCAAAATCAACGGGCAGCTCACAGGCGGCATCGCATCATGGGTAGGCGAGGGCGAGAAAAAACCGCTCACCAACCCCACCTTTGGGCAAGTTGAAGTGGGCGAACACAAACTCGCCGCCATTACCGTTTACACCCAAGAATTGCTGCGCCGCGCCGACCCCGCCATTGATAAGCTCATCCGCGATGACTTAATCGCCGCCGCTACCGCGCTGGTGGATAAAACCTTTTTGGACGACCAAGCCAAAAACGACACCCGCCCAGCAGGTATTTTGAATGGCGCAACCAAAATCACCAGCACAGGCGACACCGCCGACAAAGTGGAAGCCGACCTATTGAGCCTGCTTAGCGAATTTGCCAAAAACAACCTCTCCGCCGACAACAGCTATTTCATTATGAGCGAAACCCGCGCCATGAAATTAGCCCTGTTGCGCGACGCGCTGGGCAGAACCTACTTTGAAGGCATGGCATTTTCAGGCGGCAGCCGCCACTTGCTCGGCGTGCCCGTGGTAACCAGCCAAGCCGTCGGCAACCACATTATCCTTGTGAAAATGAGCGAATTGCTGGTTGCCCAAGACGGCGGTGTAGATGTATCGTTTAACGACACCGCCACGCTGGTAGATGGCGCGAACACGCACAACTTATGGCAAGAAAACAAACTCGCCGTGCGCGTGGAACGCTTTATCACATGGGCAAAACGTCGCCCATTGGCTGCTGCTTATATTGAATATACCAATTAAGGCAGCCTGAAACGCAAAAAACCCCGCAAAGTTCGCAGCTTTGCGGGGTTTAACCTTAACTAATAAGGACAATACGTTGTGAAAGATTATATAGAACTTTTCCTGAAAGGGGTAGAGAAAATGGAAAAACTATCCAATAAACGGCTGTTGCTTTTATAGTTTGTGGTGATTAGCTGTATTTTCGCATGGCAGTTCGCCCCAATTTTGAATGCGATTAGTCAATTCATCCAAGCATTAAAAGGGTAAAAGCCGATGTTGGCAAGCGGCAGCTTTTCTCCGAGGAGACTTCCTTCGCAGCTGCCTTTTTTTGTATCCGCCTTGTGCGGTTTTTGATTAGGAGGACACTATGTCTTTAAGCATTGAAGAAAAAGAAGTTTATGTGGCATTTTTTCAAGAGTTGTATCACAATGCCCTATCGGTTAGCGTAGATGATATTACGCCAGAAGTTGCCCAAATGGGCGACAAAATGATAGATGCCATCTATCAATGTTCCAAGCAAATGATTTGGGCGCACGCGCTTTTTGCTGTGTTTTACGGCTTGCCAAGTTTAAGCGTTAAGTCGTTTTTAATTAAATTTGGCAAAGCCGCTGTGAAAAATGCAAAAAAATGGCTAGATGTCCTCAACAAGCATCGCAGCTA
>CAJPSG010000088.1 GCA_905373195.1 Kingella oralis | reverse complement strand
AATTGCTGCTTTTGCTCTTCCTGCATATCAAAATTATCTAGAAAGAGCAAACTTAGCAGAAGCTAAACAGCAAATGCTTTCATTTCGTCAATCGGTAGAAGCACAAAAGCTAATTAATCCTCGTGCAAGTTTAGCGGATATTCTTAGAGACACAACAAATGTTCCAGCATTAAATAGCACGCAAAAATATACTTTTTCTCGCATGATTGAGAATAAAAAAATGTATTTGCAAGCAGTTCCCAAAATCAATGGACACAAATACGGAATTTGGATTGACAGCGATAGCTCTGTTTACCGTTGTAAAGGCTTAACAGGCAGCGCGACGGCAACCAAACCAAGCAATTGCGAAGCGTTTTAATTATTCAATCAACAAGCTGATATGCAATTATCAGCTTGTTTTATTTTATACTCTCCGCCGAAAATCTTGTTTTCTGCTAAAATTGCACGATTATTGAATTAGGAAAATTATTTATGTCTATTGCCAACAATCGCAAAGCATTTCACGATTATTTTATTGAAGAACAAATTGAAGCAGGTTTGGTGTTGGAGGGCTGGGAAGTAAAAGCCATTCGCGCGGGGCGTGTGCAACTGAAAGAAAGCTATATTTATTGGAAGCGCGATGCGTTTTATTTGGTTGGCTGCCACATCACTCCACTGCCAACCGCTTCTACACACGTTAAACCTGATCCTATTCGCCCGCGTAAATTGTTGTTGAATCAGCGAGAAATTAACAAGTTAATTGGGAAAACTGAGCGCGCGGGCTACACCATCGTGCCGCTTAATTTACATTTTCTGCGCGGGCGCATCAAAGCAGAAATTGGTTTGGCAAAAGGTAAGAAACTGCACGACAAACGCGAATCATCCAAAGAAGCGGATTGGAAGCGCGAAAAACAACGTTTAATGAAACAGAGTCGCTGATGAATACCGCTGTTATCGCCTTTGGCAGTAATTTAGAAAATCCTATTGCGCAGGTACAAAATGCGCTGGCTGCGGTGGCGGCATTGCCACAAATAGGCAGCCTGAAAACCTCTTCGCTGTATCGCACCACGCCTGTTGGCTATGCCGATCAGCCCGATTTTATTAACGCGGTTGCGCTGGTGGAAACAAGCTATTCTGCGATGGAACTTTTGCAGCAGTTGCAGCAAATTGAGCAGCAGTTTGGGCGGCAGCGTAGTTTTCGCAATGCGCCGCGCACGTTGGATTTGGACATTATTGACTATACGCAAACCATCAGCAATGCGCCTGAATTGCAGCTTCCGCATCCCCGTGCGCACGAGCGCGGTTTTGTGATGCTGCCCTTGGCGGAAATCGCGCCCGATTATCCAATTGCCCATTTTGGCACGGCGCAACAGCTTGCCGCAAAATTGGGCAGCGCGGGCATTGAAAAGATTGCCTAATCCATTTTCAGGCTGCCTCAACGCAGAATAAGCGCGTATAATTCGCGCTTTTTTCTACCTCACACGCCATGAATAATCCCTTTGCCCAAGCCCTTTCCAACGCTTTAAACTATGCCATCGTGAGCAAGCAAGTTAGCCAACAGCATGAAATAATTGGCTTTTTGTATCGCGAAGCGGCAGCGTTTGAACACGACAGCGGCTGGCGTTTTTTCAGCGGCGCGGAAGACGATGCTTATGCCAACAATTCGGCGAACTACGACACTTTACCATTAAGCCAAATTTTAGCCGCGCATCCTGAAATTGCGCCGCTGATGCAACAAAACGCGGGCGCGTGGGAATGGGATGATGCCAGCGAAAGCTACACCCCCGTTACCGATTGGCAGCCGCAAGCATGATTTTCAGGCTGCCTATTTTGACTAAGAAGGAAAACACATGAAAACAATCGCTCCAAATTTAAATGGACAAGGTCTCAAAATCGGCATCGTGCAATCGCGTTTTACCAATGAAGTGGGCAGCGCGATGGTGGAAGCGGCACGCAAAAAGCTGTTGGAACTGGGCGTGGCAGATGATGACATCACGCTAGCGACCGTGCCCGGCGCGCTGGAAGTGCCGCTGGTGCTGCAAAACATGGCGGCAAGCGAATCGTATGACGCGCTGATTGCCATCGGCGCGGTTATTCGCGGCGAAACGTATCATTTTGAACTGGTTGCCAACGAATCAGGCGCGGGCGTATCGCGCGTGGGCTTGGATTTTAATGTGCCGATTGCCAACGCGATTTTGACCACCGAAAACGACGAGCAAGCGCACGCGCGCATTCAGGAAAAAGCCAGCGACGCGGCGATTGTGGCGGTGGAGTTGGCAAATTTGTTAAACGATTTGGATGAAGAATAATTTTCAGGCTGCCTGAAAGCGAGTTTACGAGCTTCTGCGAAGCTAAAACGGAAAGGACGATTATGCGAGTTTCTCCCCGTCGACGCGCGCGCGAATTTGCCGTGCAAGCCCTGTATCAAGTGGCGTTGAACAAAATCCCCGCGCCCGAGGTGGCGCAACACATCCGCGAAAGCAACGATTATCGCCATGCGGATGGCGAATTGTTTACCGCGATTTTTTTTGGCGCGCACAACAATCAGCGCGAATATATGCAAATCATCCGCCCCTTGCTGGATCGCGATGAGAACCTGATTAACCCGATTGAGCGCAGCGTGCTGCTGGTGGCGGTGCATGAACTAAAAGCCATGCCCGAAACGCCCTACCCCGTGATTATCAACGAGGCGATTGAAGTAACCAAAACCTTTGGCGGCACCGATAGCCATAAGTTTATCAACGGCATTTTGGATAAACTGGTGGCGCAGCTTCGCCCCAACGACCCGAAACGGCGTGAGGCAGCCTGAAAACGCATCCCCACATTGTTTTCAGGCTGCCTTAGCCAGCAGAAAGGAATGACTATGAAACAATCATCTCTTGCATTGCCACTGTTTTTGATTATCGCGGGCGTGTTGTGGCTGCTCAAAAGCATGGATTTATTTCCCAGCACGGCGAATATCATCGCCTTTGCGCTGTTTGCATCGGGCGTGTTGGTGTTTATGTTGGATGGGTTTAACAAGCAGACGATTGTGTCTGCGCCGTTGCTGATGTATATCGGCGGCGTGTTGTATTTGGTGAACGAATATGAATACGCGACCACGCCGTTTATTGCGCTGGGCATGGTGTTTTCAGGCTGCCTGATGCTGCTGGCGCGCAGCAATGCTGTGCCGCCGAAACGCTCGGCGAACTCGGAGCAGAATAATCAACCGTGATGCAATAGGATTGAACCCATTTCAGGCTGCCTGAAATGGGTTTTGTTTGGCGGGCGCGAGTGTGAACAAGAATAAAGTCGCCCTACCCCATCAGCCACAAAAAGGCAGCCTGAAAACGGGTTCAAATCCATTTTCAGGCTGCCTAATCGTTTTACCGCATCAATCAGCGATTATTTCTCCAAGCTCGCCGCATAAGCCGCCAAATCGGCAATCGGACGCGCTGCCACGCCGCTTTCGGCGGCGGCTTTGGCAACCGCAGGCGCGATGCGTGAAATCAAGCGGGGGTCAAACGGCGTGGGAATCAGGTATTCCGCGCCGAAGGTGAAATCACGGTTTTGGTATGCCGTGCGCACCGCTTCGGGCACGGGTTCGTGCGCCAAATCGGCAATCGCATACACCGCCGCTTTTTTCATCTCTTCGTTGATTTCGCTTGCGCCGCAGTCCAACGCGCCGCGGAACAAAAACGGGAAGCACAACACGTTGTTGATTTGGTTCGGATAATCGGAACGCCCCGTGCCGATAACTACATCCGCGCGCGCTTCTTTGGCAACGGGCGGTTTGATTTCGGGATTGGGGTTCGCCATGGCAAACACCAAAGGCTTGTCTGCCATTGTTTTCAGCATTTCAGGCGTGAGCAAATCGGCGCCCGATAGCCCCAAGAAAATATCCTTACCTGCAACGGCATCCGCCAGCGTGCGCTGTCCGTTGTCAGCAATAGCGTAGCGCACTTTGGTGGCATCCATGCGTTCGCGGTCTTCGCGCGTTTGGTAAATCACGCCTTTGCTGTCGCACAGGGTAACGTTTTCGCGTTTCAGCCCCAGCGACACCAGCAAATTGGTGCAGGCAATCGCCGCCGCGCCCGCGCCCGAAACCACAAGGCTCACGTCTTCCAGTTTCTTACCCACCACGCGCAAGCCGTTGATGGCGGCGGCGGCGGTGATAATCGCCGTGCCGTGTTGGTCGTCGTGGAACACGGGGATGTGGCAGCGCTCTTTCAATTTTTGCTCAATATAAAAGCATTCGGGCGCTTTGATGTCTTCCAAATTGATGCCGCCGAATGTGGGTTCCAGCGCGGCGATGATGTCCACCAGCTTGTCGGGATCGTGTTCGTTGATTTCAATGTCAAACACATCAATGCCTGCAAATTTTTTGAACAACACGCCCTTGCCTTCCATCACGGGTTTGCTCGCTTGCGCGCCGATGTTGCCCAAGCCCAGCACCGCCGTGCCGTTAGAAATTACCGCCACCAAATTGCCTTTGGCGGTGTATTTGTAGGCATCGGCAGGGTTGGCGTGGATTTCCATGCACGGCGCGGCAACGCCGGGGGAATACGCCAACGCCAAATCCTGCTGCGTTGCCAACGATTTAGTCGGCGTTACGCTCACTTTGCCGGGAACGGGGAATTGGTGAAATTCCAATGCGGCTTGTTTCAATTTCTCATCTATCTTCATGATGTGTGCCTTTGATGACGGTTGAAAAAATCTGTTAGGCTTACATTTTCCTAACAGAACGTGGGAGAAATTTTACGGTATCATAACAGTTTTTTAGGCAGCCTGAAAACAAAAACTACATCCAGTTACATCGCACCGTTTCAGGCTGCCTCAACACGCCAAACAAGGAAACAAAGCATGACCCCCACCATCCAACTCAAAATTCTCAATCCCAAAATCGCCGAACACCTGCCGCAATACGCCACGCAAGGCAGCGCAGGGCTAGACCTTCGCGCCTGCATTGACGCGCCGCAAACCCTCCGCGCAGGCGAAACCGCGCTCATTCCCACAGGCATCGCCATCCACATCGCCAACCCCAACCTCGCCGCCACCATCCTGCCGCGCTCGGGGCTGGGACACAAACACGGCATCGTGCTGGGCAATCTAGTTGGCTTAATCGATTCCGACTACCAAGGCGAACTGATGGTGTCGCTGTGGAACAGAAGCCAAGCCGATTTCACCATCGCCCCGCTAGACCGCATCGCGCAGATGGTGATTGTGCCTGTGGTGCAAGCGCAGTTTGAGCTTGTGGACGACTTCGCCAGCAGCGAGCGCGGCGCAGGCGGCTTTGGCAGCACGGGGCGCGGCTGATGAACACCCTATTTAGGCAGCCTGAAAACCTATCGCCGCAAGCGAGCAAGCGCGAAATCCGCCGCACCCTGCGCCTCGCCCGCAAACGGCAGCCTGAAAATGCCCGCCGCGCCGCCGAACGTCGCATCAACCGCGCGCTTAAACGCTTTATCAAGCGCGGCAAACGCATCGCCGTGTATTGGGCAATCGGCAGCGAACTGCGGCTGGACGACTTCGCCCGCTCCGCCCAACAACGCGGCGCACAAGTCTATCTGCCCTACATTACCCCACGCAGCCTGAAACTCTGGTTCACCCCGCATCCTGTTATGCGAGGGTGCAATCGTAATAGCCGCCGCCTTGC
>CAJPSG010000087.1 GCA_905373195.1 Kingella oralis | reverse complement strand
CCGTGTGCCCGACCCGAGCGAAATCCAAGTGTTGCCGCTTAAAGGCGATGGCGATAGTTGCGTCTAAAATTCATACCGTTAGCTCCTATTCTTTATTAGGTTTAAATAAAAACCGCCTGAAACCGTTTCAGACGGTTTTTTCTTTCAATAAGGCAGCCTGAAAATCAATTACTCATTTATTTTCAGGCTGCCTTTATCACATCAAAATTAAGCTAGCTTCGCGCCAACCCAATCTTTCACACCATTCAGCACTTCGGGCAGTTTCGCGACATCTGTACCGCCGGCTTGCGCCAAATCAGCCCGTCCGCCACCTTTGCCACCGACTTGCTCTGCGGCGTGCTTGACCAAATCCCCCGCTTTCACTTTGCCAGTCAAGGCTTTGGATACGCCTGCACACAAAGCAATTTTGCCGTCGTTTACGGCGGCGAGCAGGACGATGATGTTGTCGCCTTTGCCCGTCAAATCGGTAACGATGTCGCGCAGTGCGCCTGCGTCGGCGTCGATTTGGGCGGCGACAAGTTTGGCTGCGCCAATGGTTACGGCGTTGTCCAACAGTTTGGTGCCTGCGTGGACGGCGAGTTCAGCTTTGGCGCGGGCGAGTTCTTTTTCCAGCAATTTATTATGCATCAAAAGGGCTTGGATTTTAGTGAGCAAATCTTTTGCACCTTGTGCTTTAACTTCGTTAACGGATTCTTTAATCAGGTTTTCCTGATTTTGTACCCACGCAAGGGCTGCTTCCCCTGTAATCGCTTCGACGCGGCGGATGCCTGCGGCGATACCGCCTTCGCCGGTGATTTTGAAGAAGCCGATGTCGCCGGTGCGGGCAACGTGGGTGCCGCCGCAAAGCTCGGTGGAGTAGTCGCCCATAGTAATCACGCGCACGAAGTCGCCGTATTTTTCGCCGAACAGCATCATTGCGCCGGCTTTTTGCGCGTCTTCGATGGACATGGTTTCGACGCGCACGGGCACGTTGGCGATAATCGCGGCGTTCACGCGGCGTTCCACTTCGGCGATTTCTTCGGCAGTAATCGCTTGCGGGTGGGAGATGTCAAAGCGCGTCAATTCGGCGTTTTGCAGCGAGCCTTTTTGCTCAACGTGCGTGCCGAGTACGTCGCGCAGGGCTTTGTGCATGAGGTGGGTTACGCTGTGGTTGCGCATGATGGCTTCGCGGATGGCGTTGTCCACTTCGGCGTAGACGGTGTCGCCCACTTTCAGGCTGCCTGAAACGAGTGTGCCGAAATGTCCGTGCACGGCGGCTTTGATTTTTTGCGTGTCTTCCACTTCAAAGCGGTTTTCGCCGCTGAAAATAAAGCCCACGTCGCCGACTTGTCCGCCCGATTCGGCGTAAAACGGGGTGTGATCGAGTACGATGATGCCCGCTTCGCCTGCTTTCAGTTCGGTTACGGCTTCGCCATCGCGGTAGAGTGCCAGCACGGTTGCGTCAAGGCTGCGTTTGTCGTAGCCGTGGAACTGGGTGTCGGCGCCGTCGTAGGCGACTTGGGCGTTGGCTTTAAAGTTTTGCGCGGCGCGGGCGCGGGCGCGTTGGGCTTCCATTTCGCGCTCGAAGCCTTCTTCGTCCAACTCAATGCCTAATTCGCGCGCCATGTCGGCGGTCAGGTCGTAGGGGAAGCCGTAGGTGTCGTAGAGTTTGAAGATGTGTTCGCCCGAAATGATGAGTTTGCTGTTGGCGATGTTGTCTTTCAGGTAGCCTTCCAAGGCTTCGCCGTAAGCGCGGTATTCTTCGGGTTCTTCGTGGGTAATCACATCATTCAAATCAAAGGCAAAACTTTCATTCAGGCTGCCTGAAATCTGTGGGCGCACCACGATTTTTTTGCCTGTGGCGGCAATGCGTGATGCAGCGGTAAACGCGATGCCGTCCGCCGTTTTCAGTTGCAACGGTTCGCTCACACCGTCCATCGGCAGCAGGCTTTCCAGTTTCAGGAATTTCATGCCGTTCAACACTTGGTTAAACAAACCCATGCCTTTTTCCAGCGTTTCGCCGAAGCGCATTTCTTCGCCGCGCAACACTTCCATAATATGCGTTTGTTTTTCTTTCAACTCGGGGTAGGCGTCGCCCATTTCTTTTACCAAATCGGGCACGAGTTTGTAGAAAAAGGCGTTTTTCTGGCCGAGTTTGTAACCGTGGCGCACGGCGCGGCGGATAATGCGGCGCAACACATAGCCACGCCCTTCGTTGCTGGGCATCACGCCGTCGGCAATCAGGAAGGAACACGAGCGGATATGGTCGGCAATCACTTTCAGGCTGGGTTCTTCCATGCTGAACGCCGTGCCGGTTTCGCGGGCAACGGCTTTGAGCAGGTCTTGGAACAAGTCAATCTCGTAATTGCTGTGCACGCCCTGCATCACCGCCGCCATGCGCTCCAAGCCCATGCCGGTATCCACAGACGGCTTGGGCAGCGGATTCATATTGCCCTGCTCGTCGCGGTTGAACTGCATAAACACGCAGTTCCAAATTTCAATCCAGCGGTCGCCGTCTTCTTCGGGGCTGCCCGGAATGCCGCCCCAGATTTCTTCGCCGTGGTCGTAGAAAATCTCAGTGCAGGGGCCGCAGGGGCCGGTGTCGCCCATCTGCCAGAAGTTATCCGAAGCGTAGCGGCTGCCTTTGTTGTCGCCGATGCGGACGATGCGCTCGGCAGGCACGCCGATGACATCGTGCCAAATGTTGTAGGCTTCGTCGTCTTCGGCGTACACAGTTACCAGCAGTTTTTCTTTGGGAATGTTCAGCCATTCGGGGCTGGTGAGAAATTCCCACGCGAACGGTATCACTTCTTTTTTGAAGTAGTCGCCAAACGAGAAATTGCCCATCATTTCAAAAAAGGTGTGGTGGCGGGCGGTGTAGCCCACGTTTTCCAAATCGTTGTGCTTGCCGCCTGCGCGCACGCATTTTTGCGCGGTGGTGGCGCGAGTGTAGGCTCGTTTGTCAAAGCCCAAGAATACGTCTTTAAACTGGTTCATGCCCGCGTTGGTGAACAGCAGCGTGGGGTCGTCGTGGGGGACGAGGCTGGAAGAATGGACGATTTGATGCCCTTTGGATTGGAAAAATTCTAGGAATTTTTGGCGCAGTTCTTTGGTTTTCATGGTAGTCGGTTCTCAAACGGAGTAGATAAAAAAATGGCTTTCAGGCTGCCTGAAACTTGAAGTGAGGCAGCCTGAAAGCGCGTAATTTTACTGCAATTTTTGCTTCATCGCTATGATTGCACGGCGGGCAATAGCATATCAATATGCGGGATATTGTCCTCCAAATACGATTTGGATTGGGCGATAAAGCCAAACGAGGCGTAGAAATCGTGCAGATAGGTTTGCGCTTGGGCGTACACGCTGCATTGCGGGAAATGTTCACGCGCGTAATCCACGGCAAAGGCGACGATTTTGCGCCCCAATTTTTCGGCGCGATGCTCGGGCAGCACCAACACGCGCCCCAAATGCACGCTGTCACCGTGCGGGATCAGGCGGCAGTAGGCGATGACTTTGCCGTTTTGCTCGACGAAGATGTGCAGCGCGGTTAAATCTTGCGCGTCCACTTCTTGATACGGGCAGGCTTGTTCTACCACGAATACGGCGACGCGGGCGGTATAGATGGCGTGTAGCTCGGTGGTGGTTAATTCGGCAAAGGGTTTGACGAAAAATGGCATGTTGGGCTTCGGGTTTGTGCGATGAAAATAGGGCATAGGCAGCCTGAAAGCGGTTTTCAGGCTGCCTATGTTGCGAAACAAAAGATAAGGCAGCCTGAAAAGGGTTTTGGGCTTTCAGGCTGCCTGAGTTGGCTATTTATTTGGCTTTGGCAACTTTGTTGGCAAAGCGCGCGCCGAGACTGCGAACAGGTTTGGCAGCGGCAGGGGCTTTCATGCCGCGCTCATCGCGCACTTTTTGCACCAATTCGTCGATGACTTTCATGCCTGCTTCAAAGCCAACTTGCTGAAAGTTCACTTTGTATTTGCCGCCCACGATAACAGTGGGCGTGCCCGTGATTTCGTATTGGTTGGTCCACGTTTTCATTTGTTCCGCCATGTTTTTGTTGCTGAATGAATCGTAGGCAGCCAACACTTTTTTGCCGTCAAACGCGGATTGGGCGGGCAGCCATTCGCGTAACACGGCATCTTTGCCCAAATCAATGCGTTGCGAAGCAAAGGCTTCAAAAATCACGGGGTCGGCTTGGTCGCGCAAGCCTGCTTGTTTCACCGCTGCGGCAAGACGGGCAAAGCCAAAGTCGCGCCCTTCGTCCCACACGATGTGTTCGGTGCGCAACACGGTGTCTTTTTTGAACGTTTTGGCGTGTTTCAGCAAGATGGGTTCAAGGTCTTTGCAGTGCGGGCACCAGTAAGCAAAGAACTCGGTTACTTCAATTTTGTCTTTTTGCAAGGGGGCAACTTCGGTTTTCACCACTTCGTAATCCACGCCTTCGGTGGCGGCGGAAGCGGGCAGAGCGGTTGCCAAGGCTAAAAAGGCGGCAAATGCGGTGGTTTTTAGGGTTGTTTTCATGGTTTTTCCTTAGGTGAGGTTATTGTTTGCGAGGGATGCTGTTTACGCCGTTTTGCTGCAAGGTTTCGCGCACTTGGTTGGCGTGTTTGTTGTCCATGCTGCGCGTTTGCACGCGATAGAGTGTTTTGCCGTTGCTTTGCACTTCTACAACTTGGGTGTTTACGCCCATGAGCGCGAGTTTGGCGCGTTGCGCTTCGGCGGCTTGGCGGGTGTTGTATGCGCCCGCTTGCACGGTGGTACGGCGGGTGTCAGCTTTGTTGCTGGCTTGGGCTTCGCTGTTTGGTTTGCTGGGCGCGGCGGCGGGTTTATCTGCTTCGCTGGGTTTGGCTTTTTCAGGCTGCCTATTGTCGGCTTTGCTGTCGGCTGGGTTGGCTTTGGCTGCTTCGGCGGCGCGTTGTTTGGCGCGTTTGGCTTGCGCTTCTTGGCGGGCGACTTCGCGGGCTTTTTCTATGCTGCCGCTGTTGAGAATTTGCTCGGCGGTGGGCTTGGCGTTGCGGTCGGCGATGTCTTCTTGCTGGCGGCGGCGTTTTTCGGCTTCGCTGAGTTTGGGTTTTTCAGGCTGCCTATTGTCGGCTTTTCCCTCAGATTTGCGCGGTTTGGTTTCGCGCGGGGGCTCATTTTCGGTTATATCGCCTAGCACGGGGTCGTCCATCATATCGGGCGCACGGCGGGCGGTTTCGGTTTTTTTCGGTTTTTCTTTGCTTACAACGGGTTCTTCTTCGTCTGCGGTGATTTCGGGTTCTGTGCGTGGTTTAGCGGGGCGCGTGCGCGGGGTGGAGGCGACGATGGGTTCGTTGTCTTCTCGTGTGGGCGCGATGGTGCGCGTGTTGTTGGCTGTGCTGGCGGGCACGTTGCTGGGCAGCAGCACTTCGGTTTGGTCGTCTTGGCTGGCGGGTTGTTGCTTGCTGGTGGCGGGGTTTTTGAAGTCGCGCGCTTTGTTGTTGTTTAATGTGAACAATACGCCTGCAATGGCAATCAATGCGGCGATTGAGCCTGCCATAAAGCTGAATAAGCCTTTGCCTTGTTGATGTTTTGCGTGCATAAAATTCCTCGGTTGCATGGTAATTGTTTTCAGGCTGCCCTAGTGAAATAGCCGTGCATTGTAGCAAAATTTGCTTTGCT
>CAJPSG010000086.1 GCA_905373195.1 Kingella oralis | reverse complement strand
GCGCCATCCGCGCCCAAAACAATGTGCTTGATTTTGCCTTCGCTTAACACGGCGATGCCCGATGAATCATAGCCGCGATATTCAAGGCGTTTTAAGCCATCGGTTAAAAAATCAACCACATTGTTTTGGGCGCGGATGGCGCCAACGATACCGCACATAGTTGTTCCTTAGTATCTTTTGAGTATTAGGGTCTGTTGACAATCAACATTTTGGCGGCTTTTACGCCCTAAAACGGCATCTGCTGCGTTAAAAATACTCGCCTATGGGCAGCATAGGCTCGCATTTTTGCCTTGCATCTGCCATTTTATGACGCAAAATCCGCTTCAAAAGTTGATTGTCAACAGCCCCTACTACTCGGTTACAAAAATTCAGGCTGCCCGACTTTCAGGCTGCCTGAAACCAATCAGCGGCGGATTATACGCATGATGGTTTATCCGCGCGATAAGGTTTTCAGGCTGCCTCAATGTAGTTCGCAGGCAGCCTGAAAACGAGTTAGCTGTTGCAGGTTTTACAAAAATTTCAGGCTGCCTTGATATGGTCCCCAAGGCAGCCTGAAAACAGATTCACCGCATCACAACGCCAGCGCGGCAAAACAGTAAACCGTAATCCCCGCAATCAACACATAAGCCGCCGCATAAGGCATGGCGGAGCGCAAAAACGCGCCTTCTTGCCCTTGCTGTTCACACGCCGCAGCGGCGATGGCAATGCTTTGCGGCGAAATGATTTTACCGCCCGTTGCGCCAGCGGTGTTTGCCGCCGCCAGCCATGCTTTGTTTACGCCAATTTTGTCGGCAACCGCCGCTTGCAGCTTGCCAAACAAGATGTTAGACGAAGTATCGCTGCCGGTGGCAAACGTGCCGATTGCGCCCACCAAAGGCGCAAACAGCGGATAAAAATTGCCCGTGGCGTTTACCAAGCCATCCGCAATCACCACAATCATGCTGCTGTGGCTCATAATCGCGCTCATGGCAACCAAGCTGATGATGGTGATGCCCGATGCTTTCATTTTTTTCAACGTTGCGCCCAAAATTTGGAACTGCTTGCCCGCCGACACGCCTTGCACCAAGCCGCCGATAAACGCGCCCAAAAACAGCATCAAGCCCGCGTTAGACAGCCAGCCAAAATTAAACGTTTTGCCTTCGGCGTAAATCGGCAAATGAATTTTGCTCACCAAAGTCGTTTTCAAAAACGCGCTAATCGGACCAGACAACGGGCTTGCCAACAAAATAAACACCAAAATAAAACCATACACCGCCCATGCTTTGCCCATTTGCGCCAGCGTAAGCGGCTTGGTGTTGACATCTTTTTTCTCGGTCATTTTGGCGTATAACACGATGAACACGATGCAGGAAATGCTGCCCAAAATGGCCGGCGTTTCCGCGCCGATAAAATACGCCGCACAAAATTGCACCGCCAGCGACAAGCCGCCCACCACCGCCGCCAGCATGATATTGGGTACGATGTATTTTTTAGACGTATCGGTGAGCAACAAAATCACAAATGGCACCAAAAACATCAGCGCAAACAATTGAAAAATCACATTACCCGCCAAGGCTTGCGTTTGCTGCGCGGTAACTTCCGAGCCAAACACTTCTTTTGCCAACGTGATCACAGGCACGCCCACCGCGCCAAAGCCCGTTGCCACGCTGTTGCCAATCAACGAAACCAGCGCCGAAAAGCGTGGCGAAAAGCCCAAGCCGATTAAAATAGCCGCAGGAATCGCCACCGCCGTGCCAAAACCTGCCATGCCTTCCAGCAAGCCGCCAAAGCCCCACACAATCAGCAACACTTGAATCCGCTTATCGCTGGAAATATTGGTAAATTGCTGTTTAATCACTTCAATTTGCTTGCTTTCCAGCAAAATATTGTAGCTAAACAACGCCATCAAAATAATAATTAAAATGGGGAACACCGCTTTTAAAATGCCTTCCACAAACGCCCAGCCCACATAGCTTGCGCCGTAGCCTTGCGGTGGCGCAAAACCGCTCACATTGGGCACGGCAAAAATCGCAATCAACACGGCAGACAAAACCGCCAGCACCGCGCTTTTGTCGCCCGACAGCTTCACGCCTATCATCAAAACAATCAGTAATAAGATGGGGAAAATAGAAAGAAAAATGCTCATGGTTGTGTTTTCCTGAACTTTTGTTATCGTTATCTGCCTTATTTGAGGCAGCCTTGCCCCTTTGTCCAAATCTTTGATTTGGGTATAAGTGAGCATCTAAATCTTTGATTTAGCTATGCGAACTTATGCAAAGCCAAAGGGGTATACCGCAGCGCAACGCGCAAGGTTGAAAATGATTAAGCCCACGTTTTGCAGCCACGCGGGCAAACTCCGCTGCGAAGTAGGCGCGTATTGTGTGTAATTACATGTAGTTTGTCAATTCATTTTGAAAAGTTTTGTTAAAATTGACTACCAAGCCAAAACTCAATTACAACACAACTATTCGCGCCACACAGCGCAGATTACCGCCTTATCCGCCCTATCATTTCGCCCGCCCTATTCTGTTTACCCATTTCGTTTTAACAAAACATAACGAACGCAGTTTCATTAAATTACAACATTTCATTACAAAGGCAGCCTGAAAATGCCCACCGTCGATTTAAATGCCGATTTAGATTGCATCACCCGCCTGCTAGACCACCTTTGGCTACAAGAACGCCTGTCGCAAAACACGCTGGATGCCTACCGCCGCGATTTGAGCAAAATCGCCACGCGGCTGGCAAACGAACACAGCAGCCTGAAAACCGCCGATGCCGTACAACTGGCGGCCGCGATTTACGTTGCCCACGAGCAGCCGCGCTCCCACGCCCGCGCCCTATCCGCCTGCAAACGCTTCTACGCATGGCTGGAAGACACCGAGCAGCGCAGCGACAACCCCTGCCGCGATTTACGCACCGCCAAGCAAGCGCGCATCCTGCCACCCATCATCACCGAGCAACACATCACCGATTTGCTCAACGCGCCCAACCCCGAAACCCCGCACGGGCTGCGCGACAAAGCCCTGCTGGAACTCATCTACGCCACAGGCCTGCGCGTGAGCGAAGCGGTGGGGCTGCAATTAAACGAAATCAACCTGCAAAGCGGCATGGTTCGCACCATTGGCAAGGGCGACAAACAGCGCATCGTGCCGATGGGCGAAGAAGCCGTGTATTGGCTGGAACACTATCTGCATCGCGCCCGCCCCGCGTTGCTAAAAAACGCCCGCTGTGAAGCCGTATTCGTGTCGCAAAAAAAAACAGGCATCAGCCGCCAACTGGCATGGATGGCGGTTGCCCGCTACGCCGAGCAAGTGGGCATGCCGCATATTTCACCGCACGACTTGCGCCACGCCTTTGCCACGCATTTAGTGAACCACGGCGCAGATTTGCGCGTGGTGCAAACGCTGCTTGGGCACGCCGACATCGCCACCACGCAAATCTACACCCACGTTGCCAACGAACGCTTGAAGCAGGTGGTGGACAAGTTTCATCCGCGCTCAAAATGAAATGAATAGGCAGCCTGAAAACCTTGTTAAGCTCTCTGAGGCAGCCTGAAAACAAATAAAGCGCGTTCAGCGCAACCAAACCGTTTTCAGGCTGCCTCATCCCGCGCCAACGCTCAACGTAAACAACAACACAACACAGGCAGCCTGAAACGCCATTTAACCCAGCCCATCCGCCTTTTCAGGCTGCCCTATCCACCCCATAAACCCCGCCAAAACCCCGCTTCACTATACTTGACTAAATCACTCAGAAATAGCACAATCTCGCCCCACCAAACCACAAGGAACACCTCATGAGATTAACCACCAAAGGACGTTTCGCCGTAACCGCTATGGTTGATTTAGCCATGAACGCGCAAAACAACGCCGTGAAGCTCAATGCCATCAGCGAACGCCAAAAAATCTCACTTTCCTATTTGGAACAACTGTTTAGCAAGCTGCGCCGCGCAGGGTTAGTGGAAAGCGTGCGCGGGCCGGGTGGCGGCTATGTGCTGGGCAAACCCGCCAACCAAATCAACATCGCCCAAATCATCACCGCCGCCGAAGACCGCCTAGATGCCACCCAATGCAGCGGCAAAGCCGATTGCCACGGCGGCGCGCCCTGCATTACACACAACCTATGGGAAAGCCTAAACCACACCATCCACAACCATTTAAGCAGCGTAACCCTCGCCCATCTGATCGCCCAAGACCAAACCCCGAAAGAACACGTGGTAACGCTTACCCATATTCACGTTTAAGGCAGCCTGAAAACCGCAAATCACCCTTTTCACAAACACAACCACAAGGAAACGACCATGACTACCCCCCAACGCCCCATCTACCTAGACTACGCCGCCACCACCCCGCTAGACCCGCGCGTGCTGGAAAAAATGCTGCCCTATCTCACCGAAAAATTCGGCAACCCCGCATCCAGCAGCCATGCCTATGGCTGGGAAGCCGAAGAAGCCGTAGAAGAAGCCCGCGCCCACATCGCCGAGCTCATCAACGCCGACCCCAAAGAAATCATCTTCACCAGTGGCGCAACCGAATCCGACAACCTCGCCATCAAAGGCTCAGCGCAGTTCTACAAAACCAAAGGCAAGCACCTGATTACCGTGAAAACCGAACACAAAGCCGTGTTGGACACCATGCGCGAAATGGAACGCCAAGGCTTTGAAGTAACCTATCTGGGCGTGAAAGAAAACGGCCTGATTGATTTGGACGAACTTAAAGCCGCCATCCGCCCCGATACCATTCTGGTTTCCGTGATGTGGGTGAACAACGAAATCGGCGTGATTCAAGATATTCCCGCCATCGGCAAACTCTGCCGCGAGCATAAAATCGTGTTCCATGTGGATGCCGCCCAAGCCTGCGGCAAAACGCCCGTGGACGTGGAAGCAGGCAATATAGATCTGCTTTCCATGTCTGCTCACAAAATCTACGGCCCCAAAGGCATCGGCGCATTGTATGTGCGTCGCAAACCCCGCGTGCGCCTAGAAGCGCAAATGCACGGCGGCGGGCACGAGCGCGGCTTTCGCAGCGGCACCTTGCCCACCCACCAAATCGTAGGCATGGGCGAAGCCTTTCGCCTCGCCAAACAAGAATTAAACCAAGACATCGCCCACGCCCTCAAACTGCGCCAAATTTTCCTAGACGGCATCGCAGGCATTGAAGAAGTGTACATCAACGGCGATTTGGAACACCGCGTCGCCACCAATTTAAACGTGAGCTTCAATTTTGTGGAGGGCGAAAGCCTGATTATGGCGGTGAAAGAAATCGCCGTATCCAGCGGCTCCGCTTGCACATCCGCCAGCCTAGAACCCAGCTATGTTTTGCGCGCGTTGGGGCGCAACGACGAACTCGCCCATTCATCGCTACGCATCACATTCGGGCGCATGACCAGCGAAGCAGACATGAAATTCGCCGCCGAGCTGATTAAATCCAAAATCGGCAAACTGCGCGAATTGTCGCCGCTATGGGAGATGTTTAAAGAAGGGATTGATTTAGATAGCGTGGAATGGGCGGAGCATTGATTGGGCGTTTTCAGGCTGCCTGAGAACAAACGTAGGGTGGGCAACTCGTTGCCTATCAAATATCTAGTTTTATTAACACAGTAAGCAATAAATTGCTTACCATATAGTATTAACAGGAGAATAACA
>CAJPSG010000085.1 GCA_905373195.1 Kingella oralis | reverse complement strand
TACCAACAGTCTTATAAATTTAACTTTCTAACCTTAGGGCGTGTTGACATTCAATATTTTGGCGGCTTTTCCGCCCTAAAACAGCATCTGCCGCGTTAAAAATACTCGCCAATGGACGGCATTGGCTCGCATTTTTGCCTTGCATCTGCCATTTTATGACGCAAAATCCGCTGCAAAAATTGAATGTCAACACGCCCAATGTAAATTCTCGCAAGGAGATTAAATTATGAAGTTTGCATTCAAAAAAACCGTACTGTCTGCCGTAATTTTGTCGATGCTTGTAGCGCCCGTTGCCGAAGCCTGCTCTTCGTTCATCATCGGCAAAAAATTAACCACCGACGGCTCCGTACTCTACGGGCGCACCGAAGACTATCCCTTCCTGCCCCAACCGGGCGCACACACCAAAAACTACATCGTAACCCCCGCCAAAGACTATCCCGCAGGTAGCGTATTAAAAGACGAGCCCACAGGCTTCACCTACCCCCACGCCGCGCACGAATACAAATACACTTCCGTGCCCGATGCCAGCCGCGATAAAGGCGACGGCGCATACGGCGCACACGGTCAAAACGAATACGGCGTAACCATGACCGCTACCACTTCCGCCTATCCCAACGAAAAAATCCTAGAAGTAGACCCATTAGTAAAAGACGGCGTGGCCGAATCCGTATTCATTGATTTGGTATTGCCCCGCGTGAAAACCGCGCGCGAAGGCATTGAATTTGTTGCCAAAGTGTTGGACGAAAAAGGTTCAGCCGAAGGCAACATCATTGTGATTGCCGACCAAAACGAGCTGTGGTACATGGAAATCCTGTCTGGACACCAATACGCCGCGATTAAATACCCAGACGACAAATACTCCATCTACCCCAATATGTTCTTCTTGGGCAACCCATACGAATTTGGCAAAGGCAATTACATCGTGTCCAAAGACATTGAAAAAGTAGCCCGCAAAGCCAATCACTACCGCGAAGTAAACGGCAAATTCCACGTTGCTAATTCCTACAACACCGAGTACTACTTGGCAGGCAACCGCTCCCGCGCCTACGCAGGCTTGAAACTGATGGATCCGCAATCCAAAGTGGGCTACTTTGACCAATACTACGATTTCCTGCAAAGCCCCACCGACCCCAAACGCAAATATTCATTAGCTGATGCAATTGAAATTCAACGCAACCGCTTTGAAACGCTGAAAGAAGGCTTTATCCCCAACGACTTATACCCCAAACGCGGCGAAGACGGTCGCCCCGAAGTGGTGGCGCATAAAGACGGCGATAAATACAAATACGCCCCTGGTAACGACAACGTGGTAGATGCCCATATTTACCAAATCAAACAAGGCTTGCCCGCTTCCATGGCTTCTATTATGTGGTTGAGCAACGCGCCTTCTCGCAACACGCCTTACATTCCATTCTATGGCAACGTAAACGACACCCACCCCGTGTTCAAACCCATGGACGAGACGTATAACCCCAATTCGTTCTACTGGGTGTCTTGGCACATTGACCAAATGGTTGCCCAAAACTGGAATATTTTTGGCGACTCCATTAAGAAAAAATGGATTGCGCTGGAAAAACGTGAAGACGCGGAACAACGCGCACGCGATGCCAAATATCGCGGCAAAACCGATGCCCAAGCGGCTCAGTTAAGCGATGAAGTAACCAAAGATGCGTTTGCCCGCACCGAAAAATTATTCAACGAAATGAAAGCGTTGGAAAAACAAATGGAGCAAACCATTAAAGCCAAAGGCGGCAAAGACGATTCTATCGCGGTGTTGAAACAACGCTTTGCTAACCAAAAAGCGGATACGGCGAAAACCGAAAGCGCGGCCAATGGCGTGGTGGCGACCGATAGCAATGAGAAGAAATAAGCGTGATGTTTGACGCGAAGCCCAACTGGAATGGTTGGGCTTTTTTGTGGTTTCAGGCTGCCTTAACGCGGGTGTAATATGAGGCAGCCTGAAATCCCGCCTACGCGGGAATGACGGCATTTCTTATTTTTCAGGCTGCCTCAAAGGTGTGAATTATGCTTTTCAGGCTGCCTTAACGCGGGCTGCAATATAAGGTAGCCTGAAACGCTATTCCCGCGCCCCTACGGCTTGCTGGCAAGCCGTGCGCTGGCAAAGAAAACAACAAGGCAGCCTGAAACATCATGTTCAGGCTGCCTATTTATTGAAAAATCACTCTGCCAACAACGCGCTCGCAGGCACTTTATCGCCATACACAGGCAACAGCGTTTTTTCATACGCCGCTTTCAAGCGACCGTCTTGCTTAATTTTCGCCACTTCATCGTTCACCCAAGCGAGCAACGCCGCATCGCCTTTTTGCACCGCAGGCGCGATAAATTCAGGCTCGCCCAAGTTACCAATGCCCACTTCAAAATCAGGATTTTCTTTTGCCCACGCCCACAGCAGCGCGTTATCGTGCGCCAACGCCGCGCCGCGCCCGTCTTTCAGCGCATCAAAGGTTTCCGTGTTTTGGTCAAATTTCAGCGTTTTGATGTCGGGATGATTTTTGCTGAAAAACGCATCGGCGGTTGTGCCTTTGTTCACCAGCAGCGTTTTGTCTTTCAGTTGCGCGATGTCGGTGATTGGCGCGTTTTTGGGCGACACCACGCCCAACGCCACTTTCATATAAGGCGCAGCGTAATCCACCACTTCCGCGCGTTCAGGCGTTTTGGTGAAATTCGCCAAAATCAAATCCACCTTGCCCGATTTCAAATATTCCACGCGGTTCGCCGCTTCGGTGAGCACAAATTCCACCTTATCAGGGCTGCCGAGCAAATCTTGCGCCATGTCTTTGGCGATTTCCACGTCAAAGCCTTGGCTTTTCCCGTTGGCATCCACATAGCCAAACGGAGGCTTGTCGCCAAACACGCCGATGCGAATTTTGCCTGCCGCCTTGATGCGTGCCAAGCTGTCTTCGCCCGATGCGGCGGGGGCTTGTTGCGATGCGTTGCTGCCTGATGCTGCCACAGGCGGCGCAACGTTGCTATTGTCGCCGCTGCTGGTGCTGTTGTTGCCACCGCCGCAAGCTGCCAAGCCTAGGCTTAACACAGCGGCAGAAAAGAAAGAAAGTGTTTTGTTGAAATACATTTTGTTTACTCCTAACAGGGTTGAGAAAAAAGTTAGAACTTGTATTCATTATTTGTATAGGCAAATTTGATGACATAAAAGCGCGGATACAAGGCAAAAAGCGCAGCAAGGTTGGACACCTTGCGAGCATTTTTAACGCGGTAGCCGCGTTTTTAGGGCATTAAAGATGCCTATGTAAATAGTGAATACAGGTTCTTATATGGCTACTGTCAAATGCAATGCTTCGCCATGAATATGCCCCCATATCGCTGGGCAAGTTCGTATAAAAAATGGTTGGGCTCAACGCCGCCTGCTGTATTTTCAGGCTGCCTCATCAATAATCCATTCCCTGCAAAAACTGCCGCGCCCGCTCGCTTTTAGGCAGCCTGAAAAACGTTTCAGGGTCGGCTTCTTCCACCATTTCGCCCTTATCCATAAACACAATGCGGTCGGCAACCTTGCGCGCAAACGCCATTTCATGCGTAACAATCAGCATACTCATACCCTCTTTTGCCAATTCCAGCACCACATCCAACACCTCGCGCACCATTTCAGGGTCAAGCGCGGCGGTGATTTCGTCCAGCAAAATCGCCTCAGGGTTCATGCACAACGCCCGCACAATGGCAATGCGCTGCTTTTGCCCGCCCGATAATTCGCGCGGAAACGCATTTTTGCGGTCGGCAAGGTTTACCCGCTGCAACAATTTATCCGCTTGCGCTTCCACTTCGGCGCGGGCGCGGTTTTGCGCTTTCATGGGGCCAAGCAAAATATTGTCTATCACGCTCATGTGCGCGAACAGCTCATAGCTTTGAAACACCATGCCCACTTTTTGCCGTGCCACTTCCCAAGCCACATCTTTGCCAAATTCGCCCACGCCTTCCATGCGAATTTCGCCGCCCTGATGCGTTTCCAAACCATTGATGCAGCGCAAAAACGTAGATTTTCCGCAGCCCGAAGGCCCGAGCAACACCACTACTTCGCCCTTGTGCAAATCCAAATTAAACGATTTGAGTGCCACCACGTCGCCATATTGTTTATGCAAATTTTTCACGCTCAACAAAGCCATGTCTTAGCACTCCCATTTCCGTTCCAACCGCGCCGCCACCAGCGACAACGGATAACAAATCAAAAAATACAACACAAAAATCAAACCATAAACCCACAGCGAAGCATTGGGCACAGTAAGCAACGAATTTTCAATAATCTGCTGCCCCACTTTAATAATCTCCACCACGCCCACTAATGCCGCCAGCGAGCTGGTTTTCACCATGCGGGTAAACAAATTAATCGCCCCTGGTAACACGCGGCGCAAGCCTTGCGGCAATTCGATATAGCGAAAAATTTGATGCCGTTTCAGCCCCAATGCTTTTGCCGATTCAATTTGATGCCGCTCAATAGAGCCGAGCGCGCCGCGCACCAAATCGCCCATTTCCGCCGTTCCCCACAGTGAAAACACGCTGATGCACACCCATTGCCCGCTGATGTGCCAATTTGTCCAAGTGGGCAAGCCGAAATACAGCACAAATAGCCACACCAAAATCGGCACAATGCGAATGCTCTCCAAATAAATTTGACACGCCACGCGCACCGCCCGCGTGCAGGATCGCATCAGCAAGCCAAACAGCGTCCCCGTGATGCACGACACGCCCACGGAAATAAACGAAATTTTTGCCGTGAGCCACAGCCCCGCACCCAAACGGGCGATGTTTTGCCCTTCGGTTAGCCAATCAAGCCCCATATTTTGCTCTCCTTGCGCGATTTTCTGCCCAGCGTGCCGCCAGCGATAAGGGCAGCAAAATAATGAGATAGCTGACAAACAGCAAAAACAGGGCTTCATTGGTTTTGTAATCCATGCCGATGATGTCTTTGGTAACAAACATCAATTCTGCTACCGCCACCGCGCTCACCACCGATGTTTCTTTGATTAAAAACAGCACATTGGCGGCAACAGCGGGCAGCGCAACCGCCCATGCTTGCGGCAAAACAACATAGCGAAAAATTTGCACGCGGGTTAAACCAATGGCTTGGGCGGCTTCAATTTGCCCTTTGGGCACGGCACGCAACCCGCCGCGCAGGGCTTCTGCCATATAGCTTGCGCCGAGAAACACCAGCGCAATTATCGCGCAAGTGAAACCGTCTAGCTTCACGCCAATTTTGGGCAAGCCGTAATACAAAAAAAACAGCTGAATCAACAGCGGCGTGTTGCGTGATAACTCAATATACGCGCGGGCGATGCGATGAAACGGGGCAACGCGATAAGCGGTAACCACAGCAATCGGCAACGCCACCAGCAGCGATAAAATCACGGCATAGACGGAGAGTTCTAGTGTAATGATTGCCGCGTCCAAAAATTTGGGCACGGCGTGAAGGGTGTATTGCCAGTTCATTGGTTGTTGTGGTTTGTAGGGAATTTGTTAAGTTTAGCGAAGTTTGGTTGGGCGGTTTAAACCTTTTGGCGTTATGCTAAATGCGATTGGGTTATATGGTGGGATTGGGGTTTCGGGCGGGCTAGGCGTTTTCAGGCTGCCTTAACGCGGGTGCAATATAAGGCAGCCTGAAAAGCATCCCC
>CAJPSG010000084.1 GCA_905373195.1 Kingella oralis | reverse complement strand
GGGTAGGGGAGCTTATCCCGAACTCACGTTATTTATCACGCATCCCGCCCCCCCCATCCGCCGCTTTTCAGGCTGCCTCAACCGCATAACCACACATCCCATGATTACCGCCAACCCCACCTACCTCAACGCCGATCCCGATTTAAAAGCCATCCTCGCCAACCAACTCGCGCTGTTTTGCGTGTCCCTGCCCATTCTCAGCGAGCTGCCCTTTGTGGTCTCCGTTATTTTTATTGTGATGATGGCGATTCGCATCCTGCTGCTGTTTTTTGGCGTGCGCAAAATGGCAACGTGGCAGCTGGTGCTGATGCTTGCGCTGGTGGTGGCACTGGTGATGCTGCAAGTGGGCTCGTTTGTGGGGCTGCAAGGCGGCATGGCGTTGCTGCTGTTGCTGGGCGCGCTCAAATCCTACGAAGGGCACACCCGCCGCGACTGGCAAGTCTCCGCGCTGGTGCAAATTTTCCTGCTCACAGGCGCGGTGTTGTTTAACCAAAGCATGCTGGTGGGCGCGTGGGTGCTGGTTTGCCTCACCCTGATTGCCGCCTCGCTCGCCATTCTCAACGAGCTAGACCCCAAAACCGCGCTTAAACAAAGCCTTATCGGCTTCGCGCTCACCCTGCTGCCGATGATTTTGCTGTTCATCACCATGCCACGCAAAGAATCGCCGCTGTGGGGCATCCCGCAAAACCCCAGCAATCAATCCACCACAGGCATCTCCGAAAGCATGAAGCCGGGCAGCATCGGCAACCTTGTGCAAAGCAACGAACCCGCGTTCACCGCCACATTCAGCGACAACTATCGCCCCCGTCCGCAAGACTTATACTGGCGCGTGATGGTGATGATAGACCGCGACGAAATGGGCGAATGGCACGCCGCCCGCGGCATGATGGACGGCGCATACCCCGCGCGTGGTAACCGCCCCACGGCAAATGTCAGCTATCAAATCGTGATTGAAGACACCAAAGGGCGCATCCCCGCGCTGGACTACCCTTCACGCCGCCAAGAAACAGGCATCCTGCAAGAGCTGGGCGACGTGCTGCGCGTGTACAGCCGCCAAGGCGTGCGCGGCATCACGCTCCGCGCCAACGCCACCGACGAGCTCACGCAAAAGCTAGACAACACCGAAATGCGGATGTACACCCAAATTGATGGCAACCCGCAAACCAAAGCCCTCGCCCAATCGCTCTATCAACAAGCAGGCGGCGACACCAGCCGCTTTATTCAGGCTGCCTACCAATATTTCAGCCAACAAGGCTTCGTGTACACCCTCAAACCCCCCGTGTTGCAAACAGGCAGCCCCACCGACGAATTTTTGTTCAAAACCAAGCAAGGCTTTTGCGAACACTACGCCGATGCCTTTGTAACCCTCATGCGCTCCGCAGGCGTGCCAGCGCGCGTGGTAACAGGCTACCAAGGCGGCGAGTGGAACGAACAAGGCGGCTTTTGGCAAATCCGCAGCAAAGATGCCCACGCATGGGCAGAAGTGTGGCTGCCCGAGCGCAACGTGTGGAAGCGCGTAGACCCCACCGCCGCCGTCTCCATCAGCCGCGTGGACAGCGGCGTGGACAGCGCATTGCCCGCCGAAGAAATCAACGAGCTGGTGAGTAACCTGAGCGCGTGGAGCCGATTCACCAGCCAAAGCCAAATCTACTGGCAACGCTGGGTGGTGAACTTTGACAACGCCCAGCAAAACAGCCTGTTTTCATGGCTGGGCTTGGGCGGCGCAAGCACATTCAGCTCCCTGCTGTTGCTCATTATCGGCAGCGTGCCCGTGCTGATTCCCATTATTTGGTGGTGGCGACGCTCCCGCAAGCAAGACATCTCGCCGTTAAGCGACGGCTTTATGCTGCTCAAACGTCGCCTACTCGGCAACGCCTTCCCCAACCTCGCCGCACTGGGCGTAACCGAACTCAAAGCCGAGCTAGAACAAGACAACCGTCTCACCCCCGATTTAGACCAACTGCTGCAAGACTTTATCACGCTCAACTACGCCAGCAACCAAGCCCCCAGCAAACACGCTGCCCAAGCGTGGTATCGCCGCGCCCGCAAGCTGTCGCACAAATATCGCCTGAAAAGCGAATGGGCAGCCTGAAAACAGGTTTTGCCGTAGGGTGTGCCGCTTCGCTGCGCACGCTGTTTACAAGGCAGCCTGAAAACGAGTTTAAGGCAGCCTGAAACCCAAAATAGAACGGTAACAAATGAAACGACGGCTCGCCGCCAAAACAACCCGCATAGGCAGCCTGAAAACGCCTAACACAGATATTCCAACAACCATAGGGTGTGCAGCCTCGCTGCACACGCTGTTTACAAAGCAGCCTGAAAACGAGTTTGAGGCAGCCTGAAAATGAACCGTAGGGTGGGCAACTCGTTACTCACGCCGTTTACAATGCAGCCTGAAAACCCCAAACAGCGTATTCCCCAATCCAACAAACAGCCTAAAAATCATCCCACATAAAAACCCACCCAGCCCCAAAAAAAATTTAGTCCAACGCAACCCCCACCCATTTTTCAGGCTGCCCCAATCCAAATTAAGCTAAAATCCTCCCTTTCCCAACGACTGCAAAGGAAACCACCATGACCTACCTCGCCCAAGCGCAAAACTGGTTCGTCCAAGACCCCGACCCCGAAACCCGCGCCGAGCTAGAAGCCCTGATTCCCGCCGCCCAAGCAGGCGATGCCGCCGCACTCGCCGAGCTAGAAGCCCGCTTCAACGGACGCTTGCAATTTGGCACCGCAGGTCTGCGCGGCAAACAACAAGCAGGCAGCATGGGCATGAACCGCGTGTTGGTTGCCCAAGCCGCCAAAGGGCTGGCGGACTACATCTTGCAATTTGACCCGAAAACCCCCAGCATCGTGATTGGCTACGACGGGCGCAAAAACTCCGCCATCTACGCCCGCGACACCGCCGAAATCATGGCAGCCGCAGGCATCAAAACCCGCCTGCTGCCGCGCAAACTGCCCACCCCCGTGCTTGCCTACGCCATTCAATACTTTGACACCAGCGCAGGCGTGATGGTAACCGCCAGCCACAACCCCCCAGCCGACAACGGCTACAAAGTCTATCTAGGCAAAAGCAACGGCGGCGGACAAATCGTCTCTCCCGCCGATGAACAAATCGCCGCGCTGATTGACCAAGCCACGCAAACCCCCATCACCCAATACCCACGCAGCAGCGACTACGAAACACTCGGCGAAGAAGTGATTGAAGCCTACATCGCCAAAACCGCCGCCCTAGCGCAAGAGCCAGAATGCAGCCTGAATTATGTTTACACCGCCATGCACGGCGTGGGCAAAGAAGTGCTGCTCAAAACCCTTGCCGCTGCCAAGCTGCCGCTGCCGCACATCGTTGCTGAGCAAGCCGAACCCGACCCCACCTTCCACACCGTCGCCTTCCCCAATCCCGAAGAAAAAGGCGCATTAGACCTCGCCATCGCGTTGGCGAAAAAAGAAAACGCCGAATTCATCATCGCCAACGACCCCGATGCCGACCGCCTTGCCGTTGCCATCCCCGATGAACAAGGCAACTGGAAATCGCTACATGGCAATGTAGTCGGCTGCTATTTGGGCTGGTATCTGGCGCAAAAAAATCAAGGCAAAACAGGCACACTCGCCTGCTCGCTCGTCTCTTCCCCAGCCCTTGCCCGCATCGCGGAAAAATACGGCTTTGCCAACGAAGAAACGCTCACAGGCTTCAAATACATCGCCAAAGCGCCCAATCTGCTTTACGGCTTTGAAGAAGCGCTCGGCTATCTGGTAGACCCCGATAAAGTGCGCGACAAAGACGGCATTTCCGCCGCCATCGTGTTCCTAGACCTAGTACGCAGCCTGAAAGCCCAAGGCAAAACCCTGTTAGACCACGCCCGCGATTTCGCCCAAACCTTTGGCGCATACACCAGCGGACAAATCTCCATCCGCGTCAGCGACCTTGCCGACATTAGCAAACTGATGACTGCCCTGCGGCAAAATCCCCCCAGCCAAATCGGCGAGCACGCCGTAGCGCAAAGCATTGACCACCTGCAAACCGAACGCCAAAACGATATTTTGGTGTATCACCTTGCCAACGGCAGCCGCCTGATTGTGCGCCCATCGGGCACTGAGCCGAAAGTCAAATTCTATCTGGATGCCAAAGGCAGCAGCGAAACCGATGCGCAAAACGTGTTACAAGCGTTTGATGCCGCCGTGCGCGAAATGCTGCGCCAAGACGTTTACGGCAAGCAAAACTGCTAACGGCTGGCACGCGCATAAACCGTTTTCAGGCTGCCTAATCTGTTTACAAGTCCCCCCTTTCTCAACCCAACCACAAAGGAAACCCATCATGGCAACTCCTCACATTTCCGCCCCCGCAGGCGCATTCGCCGAAACCGTTTTGATGCCGGGCGACCCATTACGCGCCAAATACATCGCCGAAACCTTTTTAGAAAACGCCGAGCAAGTAACCGCCGTGCGCAATATGTATGGCTACACAGGCACCTACAAAGGCAAACGCCTCTCCATCATGGCACACGGCATGGGCATCCCGTCCTGCTCCATCTACGCCAAAGAACTCATCACCGAATACGGCGTGAAAAACCTAATCCGCATCGGCTCATGCGGTGCCGTGTTGGATGACATCCATGTGCGCGACGTGGTCATCGGCATCGGCGCATCCACCGACAGCAACGTCAACCGCATCCGCTTCCACGGCTACGATTTTGCCGCCCTCGCCGATTTCGGCATTGTGCAAGCCCTGTCCAACGCCGCCAAAGCACGCGGCGTAAACGCCAAAGTGGGCAACCTGTTCTCATCCGATTTGTTCTACCACCCCGACACCGGCATGACCGAAACCCTGCGCAAATACAGCATCGTAGGCGTAGAAATGGAAGCCGCAGGCATCTACGGCGTGGCAGCCGAATTTGGCGCAAAAGCCGCCACCATCTGCACCGTGTCCGACCACATCGTGCGCGAAGAATACACCACCGCCGAAGAACGCCAACTCACGTTTAACGACATGATTACCATCGCGCTAGAAGCCGCGATTACCCTGTAACCCCACAAGGCAGCCTGAAAACGGATGAAGACTTTACCCATCGCCCCACCCCGTTTCAGACTGCCTTGACACCCACCGCAATCGCCGTATAATCCGCGCCTTCCCGCGCCCATCGTCTAGAGGCCTAGGACACTGCCCTTTCACGGCGGCAACAGGGGTTCGAATCCCCTTGGGCGTGCTACCGCATCAAGCAAAACCTTGCCAATTAGCAGCAAGGTTTTTTTGTTTGCATTTAAACCTAAAAGGCAGCCTGAAACGCATTTCCACGCGTTTTTCAGGCTGTCTCATCTAAATTTATCCGCCCCACATGGAGCGGCAACGGCTCGCCGCCAAATAGCACATTAAAGAACCGCGCCGATTGCCACAATATTAACAAGCCGCCAACGCACCATTTCAGGCTGCCTTAAACCAATCAGCAGCCTGAAACCATATAGAACAGATGCCCAACCATAAGGCAGCCTGAAAAACAAAAAACGTTTGGTGTTTTGCCAAACGTTTTTTTACTGGATAGATTGGATTTCAGGCTGCCCACCACTGCACAAATGTTTAATGCTGCTGCCCTTCCCCTACGTCCAGCCGAACGTAGCGTCCTTTTTTCGGGAAAAAGCGTGCGCTTGTCCGACGACGCGCGTAGCGCGGCTAGTTCGCACGCGCCG
>CAJPSG010000083.1 GCA_905373195.1 Kingella oralis | reverse complement strand
ATACTGACCTTCTTTGTTTGGGAAAGTGTTGCACTTGTGAGGCGAATGTAAGCCTCAACAAATCCGCCCATCATTTCCCGTATGCCGTCCAAATAATCGTATAATCGCGCCCGTTTCCATTTTCATTTTTGTTTCAAACAACCACCCACGAGTGAACGCCATGAAAATCTCCGCCCATTTTGACGCAGGCAGCATCATCGTAACCGACCTGTCCGACCCGTCGCACATCCGCTTGGCTTTGCGCCCCGACACCGCTGCCAACTTCAAACAATGGTTTTATTTCCGCTTGCAAGGAGCGGCCTACACCAACTGCATCATGCACTTTGAAAATGCCGCCGATGCCGCCTACCCCGAAGGCTGGGATGGCTATCAAGCCGTTGCTTCTTACGACCGCCAAAACTGGTTTCGCGTGCCCACGCAATACGAAAACGGCGAACTCATCATCAACCACACGCCGCTTGCCAACAGCATTTATTACGCCTACTTTGAGCCTTATTCCAGCGAGCAGCATTTGAACTTGCTGGGCGAAGCGCAAGGCAGCGGTTTGTGCCAAATTGAAGACTTGGGCAGCACAGTGCAAGGGCGCGACATCAATCTTTTGACCATCGGCAACCAAGTGGACAGTGATTTGAAAATTTGGGTAATCGCGCGCCAGCATCCGGGGGAAACGATGGCGGAATGGTTTATGGAGGGCTTTTTGTCGCGCCTGCTGGACCACCAAGACCCCACCGCGCGCAAATTATTAGACAAAGCCACGTTCTACATCGTGCCGAATATGAACCCCGATGGCGCGGCTTTGGGCAACTTGCGCACCAACGCCGCAGGCGCAAACCTGAACCGCGAATGGCAAAACCCCAGCATAGAGCGCAGCCCCGAAGTGTATTTTGTGCGCGAGAAAATGCACGAAACGGGCGTGGATCTGTTTTTAGACATCCACGGCGACGAGAGCATCCCTTATATTTTTGTGGCAGGCACAGAGGGCGTGCCAAACTACACCAGCCGCATCGCCGAATTGGAAACGCTGTTCAAGACGGCTTTTCAGGCTGCCTCACCCGATTTTCAAACCGTGCACGGCTACGAAAAAGACCATTTTGGCGAGGCCAATTTAACCCTTGCCACCAATTATGTGGGCAACACGTTTGGCTGTTTGGCATACACGCTGGAAATGCCGTTTAAAGACAACGACAATCTGCCCGATGACGATTTCGGTTGGAACGGGCAACGCTCGCTGCGCTTGGGCGAGAGCATTTTGAGTGCGATTTTGGCGGTGGCGGAAGAATTGCATCAAGAAAGCGAGTAACACGCGAAAGGCAGCCTGAAACGGTAAATTCCGTTTTCAGGCTGCCTCTGAATAGAAGGAAAAACAGCTATGCCACGTAAACCCACCAAAGATGCCATTGTTATCGCCGTTATCTATTTGAGCTTCATGCTTTGGACGACAGCAAACACATTGCTTGACCCGCAAAGCGGCGCAAACAAAACGCTGGCGGCTTTGCTTATGACTGTGGCGGGACCTGGGGTCTTGTTATTCATGGATAGTGAGTTGCCGCCACAATTTACGCCGCTGCATCGGTTATCGTTGCTTGGCAAAATCTGGCGCATTGTAGTTGCCGTGTTGGCGATTTTGTTTGGCAGCGTATTTATTCTTGGCGGCTTGTTCCGCATTTGGCAACAACCCTCTGCATCATCATTGGTGTTTATGACTCTATCTATTGCCATATTGTATGTGGGCATCCGTATGCTGCGTGCGCGCTAATCCATCCGTTTTCAGGCTGCCGTTAAGCGGCTTGTTTAACCAATGCGCCCCCTAGAACACACAAACAAAAACCACACCGAAAACGCCGTTTAACCAACCCATAGGCAGCCTGAAAACAAAAAATACGTTTCGGCAAAACCCCTCCAACCCATTTTCAGGCTGCCTCAACCCCCAACCCTTTAAAAACCACACAAACCATGACCACTCAACCCATCCCACAACACGAGCTGCTGCGCGAAAAATCGCTGCTCAAAACCCTCAATCTCTCCGATTGGCTCTTCGCCGCCAGCATCGCTGCCATCGCCGCGCTGGTTCAAATCAAACTGCCGCACCACATGGATATTTACGAAACCGTTATCCTGTGGGCAAGCGCACTCATCGCCACAGGCTTGGGCTGGTTTTTCAAACCGATGCGCTGGTTTATCATCGGCGGCGTGTTGGCAGGCTACGCCGCCGTGGTGCTGTATGACGGCAACATCGCCAATGGACACGAGCAAAGCGGCAAATTTTTCCTGCGCTATTTGTTAAGCAGCCAATCCGCGATTATGTGGCAATGCGCCCTAACCGTGTTCACCTTTGCCGCCTATCTCGTTGGCACACTCACTGCATGGCGGCAACAACAGAGGCAGCCTGAAAACGAGCAAAGCGCGTCTCAACAAAACCCAAACGCCCACAACACCAATGTGCTGCTCAAAATCGCCAGCGATTTAGCATGGGCAGCCGCCTTTATGGGATTTGTGGGGCTGCTGGTGCGCTGGCACGAAAGCTATTTGCTGCGCCCCGATGCAGGGCATATTCCCGTGTCCAACCTATACGAAGTGTTTATCCTGTTTATGGTGATAACAGGCTTGATGTATCTGTATTACGAGCGCAAATTCGCCATGCAAAAGCTGGGCGTGTTTATCTATGCCCTACTCTGCTGCTTGGTGGGCTTCACGCTGTGGTACAGCTTTTCGCGCGGCGCACACGAAATCCAACCGCTGATTCCCGCGCTGCAATCGTGGTGGATGAAAATCCATGTGCCCGCCAACTTTATTGGCTACGGCGCATTTTGCATGGCGGCGGCGTTTGGTGCGGCGGAACTCATCGCCCTGCGTGGCAGCAAATTTTTGCCCGATGCCGCGCAAATTGAAGAAGCCATGTATAAAGCCATCGCTGTTGGCTTTCTGTTTTTCACCATCGCCACCATTCTTGGCGCGTTGTGGGCAGCCGATGCGTGGGGACGCTATTGGAGCTGGGACCCGAAAGAAACATGGGCGTTTATCGTGTGGCTGAACTATGCCATTTGGCTGCATATGCGGCTGGTGGCGGGCTGGCGCGGCAAAGTGCTGGCGTGGTGGGCGGTTATTGGGCTGTTTATCACCGCGTTTGCTTTTGTGGGCGTGAATATGTTTTTGTCGGGGCTGCATTCGTATGGCGGTTTGTGAACACGCATCGGCAGCCTGAACCCCCCTTCCCCCCTTTTCAGGCTGCCTTATTTTTTCGCCTATCCCATCAAATTCCGCTATGATACGCCCTTTCCCAACCAGCAAAGGACACGCCTATGCGCCGCATCACCGCCCTACTCATCAGCCTTTGGCTCGGATTTCACCTTAGCGTCGGTTGCGTGGTTGCTCCCCTCGTTTCCAACCACCTCAACACCTCAGACAGTGGCAAAGCCCTTGCCGACACCCTTTCAGGCAGCCTCTTTCACATCGCCAACCTCTTCACCCTCGCCGTTTGGCTTATTGTTTATTTCACCGCCCGCAGCGACAACCGCATGGCGTATCACAAATCCCGCACGCCCTTTTGGGCAGGCACGCTGCTGCTGCTCACCGCCATCAACGAATGGCTCATCACCCCCGTGGTCGCCGCCCTACGCGCCAACCAAGCCAACTGGCTGCACAACATCATCGGCGGACACGTTGGCACATGGAACGGCATCTCCTATCTTGTTTACCTGTTATGCAGCCTGATTGGCTTGGCACTCGCCATCCAACTGCTGCGTCTTGCTAACCCACAACGCTAACCCCACCACCATGAACACGCCACTTCTCCCCACCATCCACAACCCAGACGACCTCAAAAAACTGAGCGAAAACCAGCTGCCCCAAGTCGCCCAAGAAATCCGCGAACTCCTGCTAGACAGCATCCAAAAAACAGGCGGGCATTTCGCCAGCAACCTTGGCGCAGTAGAGCTTACCCTCGCCCTGCATTATGTTTACAACGCTCCGCACGACCATCTGGTGTGGGATGTTGGGCATCAAACCTATCCGCACAAAATTCTTACTGGGCGCAAAGACCGCATGGACACCATGCGCCAATATCAAGGCTTGGCAGGCTTTCCCAAACGCTGCGAAAGCGAATACGACGTATTCGGCGTGGGACATTCGTCCACATCCATCGGCGCGGCACTCGGCATGGCGGTTGCCGACAAACTGCACGGCAGCGATGCCCGCAGCGTTGCCATTATTGGCGATGGCGCAATGACCGCAGGGCAAGCGTTTGAAGCCTTGAACAACGCGGGCGACATGAGCGATGTGAACCTGCTGGTGATTTTGAACGACAACGAAATGTCCATCTCGCCCAATGTGGGCGCGTTGCCCAAGCATCTTGCCCGCCATGTGATGCGCGATATGCGCGGCGTGTTGCACGAAATCAAAACCCAATCGGCAAAAGTGTTAGACAAGCTGCCTGCCGTGAAAGAAATCGCCCAAAAAGCCGAGCAAACCATCAAAACCTACGCCAGCGAAAGCGAGCATGTGCAACAAAGCCTCGGCTTGTTTGAAAACTTTGGCTTTGAATACACAGGCGCGGTGGATGGGCACAACATCGCCCAATTGGTGCAAGTGTTGCGCGAATTGCGCGGCAAAAAAGGCCCGCAGCTTCTGCACGTTATCACCAAAAAAGGCAATGGCTACAAGCTCGCCGAAAACAACCCCGTGAAATATCACGCGGTGGGCAAAGCGCCTGCCGCCACCAGCAATCAAGATTCAGGCAGCCTGAAAACGGACGCAGCGCCAGCCAACGCCGCCCCCGCGCCCACCTACACCGAAATCTTTGCCGATTGGCTGGCAGACCAAGCCCAAGCCGATGAAAAACTCATCGCCATCACGCCTGCCATGATAGAAGGCAGCGGCTTGGTTGAATTTACCCAACAGTTTCCCACGCGCTGCTTTGATGTGGGCATCGCCGAACAACATGCGGTAACCTTTGCCGCAGGCTTAGCGTGCGCCGAAGCCAAGCCTGTTGTCGCCATTTATTCCACCTTTTTGCAGCGCGCCTACGACCAACTGCTGCACGACGTAGCGCTGCAAAATCTGCCCGTGTTGTTTGCCATTGACCGCGCAGGCATTGTCGGCGCGGATGGCCCAACCCATGCGGGCGTATACGATTTGAGCTATTTGCGCTGCGTGCCCAATATGGTGATTGCCGCCCCCAGCGATGAACAAGAATGCCGCCTGCTGCTTTCCACTTGCTACGCGCTGGATCAGCCCACCGCCGTGCGCTACCCGCGCGGCACGGGCATCGGCGTGAACGTGGTGCGCGATTTGGCGACTGTGCCCATTGGTAAGGGCATTTTGCGCCGCCAAGGGCAAGGCATCGCGCTGATTGCGTTTGGCAGCATGGTGCAACCTGCGCTGGGCATTGCCGAGCAGCTAAACGCCACCGTTGCCGATATGCGCTTTGTGAAGCCGCTTGACAGCGATTTGCTGCAACAGCTGGCGCAATCGCATGATTACATCGTTTGCTTGGAAGAAAACGCCGTGCAAGGCGGCGCGGGCAGCGCGGTGCTGGAAAGTTTGGCGTTTTCAGGCTGCCTTAAACCCACGCTGCTGTGCGGCATCCCCGACATCGTTACCGAACACGGCGACACGGCGTTGCTGATGGATAAAATGGGGCTGTCGGAGCGGGCGTTGTTAAAACGCATTGAAGATTGGGTGGCGGCG
>CAJPSG010000082.1 GCA_905373195.1 Kingella oralis | reverse complement strand
AGCCATGCATGGTTAATCACGATTTCGCAGATGCCTGCGGCGTGCAAACGGCGCAAGTGCCAGCCGATGAGCGGCTCGCCACCTGCGGGCAAGAGGGGTTTTGGGGTGTGGTCGGTGAGTGGGCGCATTCGTTCGCCGCGCCCTGCGGCAAGTATCATGGCTTTCATAGTATTTCCAATGGGTTAGTGGGTTTCAGGCTGCCTATTGGTTGGCATACAAAGGCAGCCTGAAAACGGATAAACAGGTTTAGCCAAGCTCAAACCATTTTCCATTTTCAGGCTGCCTATTTATCTCAAACTTACTTCTCGCTGCGCATCCGCGCTTTGCGCTCTTCCAACCAATGCTCCAAATAATGAATGCTCACGCCGCCTTGCGCAAAGCCCGTATCGTTAAACAGCTCGCGGTGCAACGGCGCATTGGTTTTAATGCCGTCCACCGTCAATTCCGCCATCGCCACGCGCATTTTCGCCATCGCTTGCGCGCGGTCTTTGCCATGCACGCAAATTTTGCCAATTAGGCTGTCGTAGTTGGGCGGAATGCGGTAGCCCTGATAAATATGGCTGTCCACGCGGATGCCAAAGCCACCAGGTAAATGGCAGCTTTCAATCACCCCAGGGCTAGGGATAAAGGTGTACGGGTCTTCCGCATTGATGCGGCATTCAAACGCATGGCCTTCAATCACAATGTCTTTTTGTTTGTATTGCAACGGCAAACCCGCTGCCACGCGCAGTTGTTCCTGCACAATGTCCACGCCCGTAATCAGCTCGGTTACAGGATGCTCCACTTGCACGCGCGTGTTCATCTCAATAAAGAAAAATTCGCCGTCTTCATACAAAAACTCAAACGTGCCCGCGCCGCGATAGCCAATGCGTTTACACGCTGCCACACACGCTTCGCCAATTTTCTTGCGCTCCGCAGGCGTGATAAACGGCGCAGGGGCTTCTTCAATAATCTTTTGATGACGGCGTTGCATGGAGCAATCGCGCTCGCCCAAATAAATCGCATTGCCGTGCTCATCCGCCAATACTTGCACTTCCACATGGCGCGGACGCTGCAAAAAGCGTTCCATATACACCATCGGGTTGCCAAACGCCGCTTCTGCCTCGGCGCGGGTCATTTCCACCGCTTTGAGCAAATCCTCTTTCTTTTCCACCACGCGCATACCGCGCCCACCGCCGCCGCCTGATGCCTTGATGATGACAGGGAAGCCCACCTTATCCGCCGTTTTCAAAATCTCGCTCGGTACGCCCGACAACGCCCCTTCCGACCCTGGCACGCACGGCACACCCGCTTCAATCATCGCCTTTTTGGCAGACACTTTGTCGCCCATCAAACGGATGGTATCGGCGCGTGGGCCAATAAACACAAAGCCCGAATTTTCCACTTGCTCGGCAAAATTGGCGTTTTCCGCCAAAAAACCGTAGCCAGGGTGAATTGCATCCGCGCCCGTAACCTCGGCAGCGGCGATGATGGAGGGGATGTGCAAATAGCTTTGCGGGCTGGGTGCGGGTCCAATGCACACGCTTTCATCCGCCAGCTTAACGTGCAAGCTGTCTTTATCGGCTTCGGAATGCACGGCAACGGTGGCGATGCCCATCTCGCGGCAGGCGCGTAACACACGCAAAGCAATTTCGCCTCGGTTGGCGATTAAAACTTTTTTCAACATAAGATTTTCCTATTTTGGCTGCGCAAAAGCTCGTAAACGCGTTTGAACTGTGAAGTCATCGGTTTTCAGGCTGCCTCAATCACGCTCATTAAACGCGCGGCGAATTTTTTGGTCGGTTTTATATTGGCTCAGCGCGTAAACCGACCAAATAGTGGCAGGCAGCCAGCCGATAATCGTGATTTGCAAAAACAAACAAATCAGCCCAGAAATGGGCTTGCCAATGGTGAAAAATTGCAGCCACGGCACCAATAAAGCCAAGATGAAACGCATGAGTATTATCCTTTTTCAGGCAGCCTGAAACGCATTATTCAATGATAAACAAAGGCTCGCCAAATTCCACAGGCTGTCCGTTTTCCACCAAAATCTCTTTGACCACGCCCGATTTTTCCGCTTCAATTTCGTTCATCAGCTTCATCGCTTCAATGATGCACAACGTGTCGCCCGCTTTCACCGTTTGCCCCACTTCCACAAACGCAGGCGCAGAAGGACTAGCGGAGCGATAGAACGTGCCCACCATCGGTGATTTTTGCGCGCTGGATAAATCGCGCGCCGCAGGGGCGGGTGCAGGCGCGGCGGGGGCAGCCGATGGCGCAGGCGCAGCAGCCACAGGGGCAGCCTGAACAGGCGCGGCAGGCGCATAAACCGTTTGCACCGCAGGCGCAGCCACGCTGCGTGTGATACGAACTTTCTCTTCGCCCTCGGTTACTTCAATTTCAGCAATCCCTGATTCTTCAACCAAATCAATCAGTTTTTTCAGTTTGCGTAAATCCATGTTGGCAATTCCTATACAATAAAAAAGGGTGGTTTCAGGCAGCCTGAAACGCGGTTTTCAATCAAATCTGTTGCGATGAACACGCTATTTTGTGCCACGCAAAAAACAGTAATTTTCGCGAAGTTAGGCGCAAAAGTCTAGCAAAATATCGGCAAAATGCAGCAAAATGCGCATCTTGCTTGGCGGCAAAACGCTTGTGATTGATTTGCTAGATTTTTTATTCTACTACTCGTTTGGTCGCAAAAAAACCGAGCGAAAAATCACTCGGTTTTTGAATGGGTTGAACGGTTAAATTAAGCGTCCAAGTGGCGTTCAGTATCAATCAACGCGCGGCGAGCCAAAGCCAAGTTAGATTTTGAACGATCCAACACGGTGTAAAGGAACAAGCCTTCGTGTTTAGCCAATGGGCGCAACAGGTGGTATTGTTTGCCCAAAGTAATCAAGATGTCTTCAATGCTGTCTTTCAAACCAAGCATTTGCATGGTTTTCATTTTGGCACGCATCACTTCGGTGTTACCTGCGGCAGCGATTTCCAAATCAATGCCAGAAGTGCCGTTACCAGCCAACAGCATACCGCTGGCAAAATCCACAACGGCAGCAGCCAACGCGCCATCAACATTTAACAATTCTGATACTGCACCTTCATAGTTCATAATAAAACTCCGTAAAATTTAAATAAAATTTATACCGCAAAATAGCGGTTTAACCAAAATAAACATAAGGCATACGGATGTATTGCCTATTCGTTACCAGGTTCCCACTAGCCAGTACAAATTCGCTTGCTGGTTTGTTTTGCTGCCTAGGAACTAGGAGCAAATTATAAAACTAGTGCCTTATTTAGTAAAGGTAAAAGCTGTGATTGTTTACCCAATTCTGGCTGTTGAAATAATGAGATAGGTTTGCGTTTGTATGGGTTGGTAAACAGGGTGGTTTGTTGGTTTATTTTAATTTTTGTTAAAAAATAATTGGTTATGGTTAGTATGGCGGAGTTGTTTTTGGGTTTGCTGTGATAGTTAAGTCCTGAATTTCAATCCATTATGCTAAAATATGCGCGGTTTTTCTGCCCTTATTGTGTTGCCAATCGCGCCACAATTCTTTCTTTTTCTTTACAAGATTAAACATTATGACCCAAGACAAAATTCTGATTTTAGATTTCGGCTCGCAAGTAACCCAGCTTATCGCTCGCCGCGTACGCGAGGCGCATGTTTATTGCGAATTACATCCTTATGATATGCCGCTGGCGGATATTAAGGCGTTTAATCCTAAGGGGATTATTTTATCGGGCGGGCCCAATTCGGTGTATGACTCGGATTATCAGGCAGACACGGGGCTGTTTGATTTGGGCGTGCCCGTGTTGGGGATTTGCTATGGCATGCAGTTTATGGCGCATCATTTGGGCGGCGAAGTGCAGGCGGGCAATCAGCGCGAGTTTGGCTATGCGCAGGTGCACACGGAAGAGGGCGATTTAACGCGCGGCATTGAAGATGCGCCCAATACGCTGGACGTGTGGATGAGCCACGGCGATAAGGTTTTCAGGCTGCCTCAGGGCTTTCGTATCACGGGGCATACGCCGTCTTGCCCGATTGCGATGATGGAAAACAGCGCGAAGCGTTTTTACGGCATTCAATTTCACCCCGAAGTTACCCACACCAAGCAGGGTCGCGCGTTGCTTAACCGCTTTGTGCTGGACATTTGCGGTGCCAACCCAAGCTGGACGATGCCGAATTATATTGACGAAGCGGTGGCGAAAATCCGCGCGCAAGTGGGCAGCGATGAGGTGATTTTGGGCTTGTCGGGCGGGGTGGACAGCTCGGTGGCGGCGGCGTTGATTCATCGGGCGATTGGCGACCAATTAACCTGCGTGTTTGTTGACCACGGCTTGCTGCGCTTGGACGAAGGCAAGAATGTGATGCAGATGTTCGCGCAGAATTTGGGCGTGAAGGTGGTGCATGTGGACGCGAGCGCGCAGTTTATGGCGAAGCTGGCGGGCGTTACCGACCCTGAGCAAAAACGCAAAATCATCGGCGCGGAATTTATTGAAGTGTTTGATGCGGAAGAAAAAAAGCTCACTCAGGCAAAATGGCTGGCGCAGGGCACGATTTATCCTGATGTGATTGAATCGGCGGGGGCGAAAACGAAAAAGGCTCATGCGATTAAATCGCATCACAACGTGGGCGGGCTGCCTGACAACATGAATTTGAAGCTGCTGGAACCTTTGCGCGATTTGTTTAAGGACGAAGTGCGCGAACTGGGCATGGCGTTGGGTTTGCCGCGCGAAATGGTGTATCGCCACCCGTTTCCCGGGCCGGGCTTGGGTGTGCGGATTTTGGGCGAAGTGAAGCGCGAATATGCGGATTTGCTGCGCCAAGCGGACGCGATTTTTATTGAGGAATTGCGCAACACCACCGATGAAAACGGCGTGTCTTGGTATGATTTGACCAGCCAAGCGTTTGCGGTGTTTTTGCCGGTGAAGTCGGTGGGCGTGATGGGCGATGGGCGCACTTATGATTATGTGGTGGCTTTGCGGGCGGTGATTACCAGCGATTTTATGACGGCGCATTGGGCGGAGCTGCCGTATGCGCTGCTGGGGCGCGTGTCTAATCGGATTATTAACGAGGTGCGCGGGATTAACCGTGTGGTGTATGACGTGAGCGGCAAGCCGCCTGCCACGATTGAGTGGGAGTGAGGCAGGGTTGAGGCAGCCTGAAAGTGGGTTTTCAGGCTGCCTTTGGTGTACACATTAGGCAGCCTGAAAACGGGTTTACGCGCTTTTGCAAAGTTAAAACGAAGGCTGCCACAAAGTTAAAACGGGTTCCAGCGAAACCAAATTGGCATTTAAAACATGGGGCTGTCCTAGATAACTAGGATAAATTACTTCTTACCAATTGTTTTAAAATGGAAATTTGAACTTTGATTTCACTGTTGTTAAAACGCCATTCGCACTCCTTTAAATACAGTTCAAAATGCTCTTTCGGAATGCCGTTGAACTTACGCAAATGCCGTTTTGCCTGACTCCAAAAGTTCTCGATTCCGTTAATGTGGTTTTGCTTTTCAGCAAAATGTGTGCGGTGGTTGATGCGGAAATGGTTAAATTCGCTCACGTCCAATACGTCATAGCTCTTATAGCAATCGGTATAAACGATGCTGTCGGGTGTAACCTGCTCTCGAATAATCGGTAACAGGGTCGCTGTCAAACATTTCCAAATGGCTGCTGTTTTGGTAAATGAGCAGACGTAGGCGGTGGAAGTAATAGGCAGCCGTGCTTTTGTTGACATTTGCCAATTCGGCAGCTGTACGGGCAGTTACACCTGCTACGAATAGCTCAATCAGTTTGTTTTGTTTGTACTGACT
>CAJPSG010000081.1 GCA_905373195.1 Kingella oralis | reverse complement strand
CATTTTGTAAACCGCGATGACAAAATGCGCGAGGATGCCAAACGCGAGCAGAATTTTTAGCGACAGCATGGTGGCAAAGCCGCCTGAAAACGGATGACGCAACACGCTGGCGTAGCGATGCGCCATGGTTAGCCCCGATAAAAACACGCCGCTCACCACCCACGGCATCACGCGCACGGCGCGATACGACAACGCGCGTTCTACCTCGCGGCGGGCTTCGCGCGAAACCCGCTTGCTGTGCATCACGCTGAGCACCAAGGCTTCAAAAAACACACCGCCCACAAAGGTGATGGCGCAATACAGATGGATGATGTGGGCGTAGGAATAAAGGGCAGACATGGGATTCCTTTGAGGCAGCCTGAAATAAAGTTCGGCGAAGCTAAACTGGGAAATGGGCGTTTCAGGCTGCCTAATAATGGCTGTGCCAAACGAATGGCGATGATGGGCGATAAATGGACAACAAGATATTAGATATTTTCGGCTATACGCATTTTAGCTCCGCCGCTTCTTTTTCCAGCTCCACTTTCGCCGCATTCATCTCCAACACCACCTTCTGCGCCTCGTTATCCCAATCAATCGCCACGCTGCCGCCGTTTGCCAATTTGCCAAACAACAATTCATCGGCAAGGGCTTGGCGGATTTCGCTTTGAATCAAGCGTTGCATCGGGCGCGCGCCCATTTGCGGGTCAAAGCCTTTGGCGGCAAGGTGTTCGCGCAAGGCGCTGCCAAAGGTAGCGGAAACGTTTTTCGCAGCAAGCTGCTCGCCAAGCTGGGCAAGGAATTTATCCGCCACGCGCAAAATGATTTCGGGCGTAAGCGGCGCGAAAGGCACAACAGCATCCAAGCGATTGCGAAACTCGGGGGTAAAGGTTTTTTTGATGGCTTCCATTTCATCGCCGCGCTCGTGTTTGCCTGTGAAGCCAAAATTGGCACGATTGAGCGTTTGCGCGCCCGCGTTGGTGGTCATGATGATAATCACGTTGCGAAAATCTGCGCTTTTGCCTGTGTTGTCGGTGAGCCTGCCCGCGTCCATCACTTGCAAAAACACGTTGTAAATATCGGGGTGGGCTTTTTCCATTTCGTCCAACAGCAGCACGCAATGCGGATGCTTGTTGATGGCTTCGGTGAGCAAGCCGCCTTGGTCAAAGCCCACATAACCAGGGGGCGCGCCGATAAAGCGGGTTACCGCAAATGGCTCGGAATATTCCGACATATCAAAGCGTTGCAGCGTGATGCCCAGCGCGTTGGCAAGCTGGCGGGCCACTTCGGTTTTGCCCACGCCTGTGCTGCCTGAAAACAAAAAGCTGCCAATCGGTTTTTCAGGCTGCCCCAAGCCAGAACGGGCGAGCTTGATGGCGGTGGTAATCAAATCAATCGCTTCGTCTTGCCCGAACACTTTGGCTTTGAGCGTGTCGGCAAGATGGCGCAACACGGTTTTATCATCGTGCGACACGGTGGTTTCGGGAATGCGGGCGATTTTGGCGATGATGCGTTCAATCTCGTTTTTGCCGATTTTGTCTTGGCGGTTTTCAGGCTGCGCGATGCGTTGGGCGGCGCCTGCTTCGTCAATAATATCAATGGCTTTGTCGGGCAAGAATCGCTCGTTGATGTATTTTGCCGACAGCTCGGCGGCAGCCTGAAAAGCATCGTCGGTGTAATGCACGTTGTGATGCGCTTCAAACATGGGCTTCAAGCCCTGCAAAATCTGCACGGTCTCCGACACGCTCGGCTCGCCGATGTCAATTTTTTGGAAACGGCGATTTAAGGCGTGGTCTTTGGCAAACACGGTGCGGTATTCGTCATACGTTGTCGCGCCGATGCAGCGCAGCTGCCCTTTTGCCAACGCGGGTTTGAGCAAATTAGACGCATCCATCACGCTGCCTTGCGTGCTGCCCGCGCCAATCATGGTGTGGATTTCGTCAATAAACAACAGCGTATTGGGAATGGTTGTCAACGCTTTTAACACCGCTTTCACCCGCGCTTCAAAGTCACCACGGTATTTCGCTCCCGCCAGCAACGCGCCCATATCCAGCGAATACACTTGCGCCTTTGCCAACACTTCGGGCACTTGTTTTTGCTCAATCAAATACGCCAAACCCTCTGCCAGCGCGGTTTTGCCCACGCCCGCCTCGCCCACCAGCAAAGGATTATTTTTGCGGCGGCGGCACAACACTTGCAGCATCCGCTCCATCTCTGCCTCGCGCCCAATCAGCGGGTCAATGCGCTCGGCTTTCACTTCGGCGTTCAGGTGGATGGTGTAGGCTTCCAGCGGATTATCGGCAAGATTGTTGTCGTCGTCCTCATCGCGCGAAGACGGTGGCGCACCCGCATTCAGGCTGCCTGAACGATGCGAAAAATAGCGTAACAAATCAATGCGTTTCACCGAATGCAGTTGCAAGAAATACGCCGCAGGGCTGTCGTCTTCATCCAGCAGCGCAATCAGCACATCCTCGGGTAACACTTTATCCTGCGATGAATGCTGCACATGAATCATCGCCCGCTGTATCACGCGCTGAAAGCCCACCGTGGGCTGCGGCTCGTGCGTGGCTTGGTCGACGGGATAAACAGGCGTGTTTTCATCAATGCTTTCTTGCAGTTGCACCACCAACAGCGCGGTTTCCACGCCGCAATGCTGCAACGCCGCGTTCACTTCGGTTGAACCTTGCACAATCGCCAACAGCAAATGCTCCAAGCCCACCAATTCATGCCGCGCGTTTTTGGCGTGGGTGTATAAATCTTGCAAAATCAGTTCAAGTTCTTTTGAAATCATAAAGATACTTCCTCAATCGTACACATTAGCGGATGCCCCGCTTCTTCGGCGAGCCGTATCACTTGTTGTTGCTTGGTTTCGGCAATATCGCGCGTGTAAACGCCGCACAAGCCTTTGCCATGATGGTGGACTTCCAGCATGATGCTCACCGCCTTGCTTTCAGACAGCCTGAAAACATCTTGCAGCACATCCACCACAAAATCCATCGGCGTGTAATGGTCGTTTAACAGAAAAACGCCGTATTTTTTCGGCGGCGCGAGTCGGGTTTTTTGCGATTGGTGTGTGGCTTGGTGTAGGCTCATGGTGGGCTTCTGTTGTATTTTTTGTTATTTTAATGAAAAAGTTTGTCTTTGCCTAAACAAAACTTGACGATATTCGTTAAAGTGAGTAAAACGTCAAACAGCATTTGGTGTGCGTTCAAGACCGTTCTCTGTAAAGAATTGCTTTTAAACTTGCTCCAACTGCTTTTTGTTTAATATTTTTGTAAGAGAGTAGCATTTTATGGCAACTGGTACAGTTAAATGGTTTAACGACGCAAAAGGCTTTGGCTTTATTACCCCCGATGAGGGCGGCGAAGATTTGTTCGCTCATTTCTCGGCAATCAATATGGAAGGCTTTAAAACATTGAAAGAAGGTCAAAAAGTTTCTTTTGATGTAACTACTGGCCCAAAAGGCAAACAAGCCGCTAATATCCAAGGCGCGTAATCGCGTTTGACCTAATTAACAACGGATAACACAAAGCAGATAGCTCGGATGAGTTGTCTGCTTTTTTGTTAGGGATGGTTTTCAGGCTGCCTTTGGGCGTAAACACAATAAGGCAGCCTGAAAACGTATTCCACCAATTTAAGCTATAATTCTATTTTTCAACGATATTTTGATGCGCATGACTGTTAAACGTTTTGGGATAGTTTTATTTATTTTATTGACGATGGTGGGCGTGTATGCCGCGCTGTTGTTCGCGCCGAAAAACAATGGCACGCCATATCGCTTGGTGGTGGAAAAGGGGCAAGGCATGGCGGCGGTGGGGCGCAAGCTGGCGGCGGACGATAAAATTTACAGCCGCTATGTGTTGGTGTCGGCGGCATACGCGCTGGGGGTGCACGATAAGCTTACCAGTGGTAGCTATCGTTTTGCTGGGCGCGTTTCCACTTGGCAAATTTTGCAGCATTTGCGCCAAAATAATCCCGATTTGGTGTCGGTGCAGATTGTGGAGGGGATGCGGTTTAGCCAGATGCGCCGCGTGGTGAACCAAACGGCGAATATTCGGCATGATACGAAATCGTTGAGCGATGCGGAATTGTTGAAAAAAATTGACCCCAATGCGATGTCCGCCAACCCCGAGGGCTTGTTTTTCCCCGATAGCTACGAGATTGCGGCGGAAAGCAGCGATATTCAGATTTTTCAGGCTGCCTATAAGGCGATGCAGCGCGAGTTGAACAAGGCGTGGGAGGGCAAACAGGCGGGTTTGCCGTATCAAAAGCCGTATGATTTGTTGATTATGGCAAGCTTGGTGGAAAAGGAAACGGCGCATGAAGACGACAGGGGCGATGTGGCGGCGGTGTTTCGCAATCGCTTGGCAAAAGGGATGCGCTTGCAAACCGACCCCACGGTGATTTACGGTATGGGCGAGGCGTATCAAGGCAAGATTCGCAAGGCGGATTTGCAGCGCGATACGCCGTATAACACCTACACGCGAGATGGTTTGCCGCCCACGCCGATTGCGCTGCCCGGCCGCGCGGCATTGCAAGCGGCGGCCAACCCCGCCGACAGCGATTACCTGTATTTCGTTTCGCGCATGGACGACACGGGGCGCAGCCAGTTTAGCCGCACGTTGGATGAGCATAATGCGGCGGTGCAAAAATATATTTTGAAGCGGAAGTAGTTTTCAGGCTGCCTCAGGCAACATCAGGCGGCCTGAAAAGTTTATTGTGCTAAAATCGCGCGTTTTTCACACACCACGAAGGATTAGAAATGTTGTTTCCAGAACAAGTTAAAGAGCTGATTGCCCAAGTTACCCCGTGCGAATTGATTGAGGTGGAAGGCGATGGGCATCATTTTTTTGCTAAGATTGTTTCGGCTTCGTTTGAAGGCGAGGCGCGGCTGGCGCGTCATCGTTTGATTAAAGATGGGCTGGCGGCAAAGCTGGCGAGCAATGAATTGCACGCGCTGTCGATTACCGTGGCGGCAACGCCTGCGGAGTGGGCGGCGAAGCAGCAGTAAGCCAACATAAAAAAGCAGCCTGAAAACGTGTTAGATGCGTTTTCAGGCTGCTTTTTTGCGTGGCGCAAATGCCTGCACTGTTTGCGGCGCGGCGAATGCTTGCTGATGTGGCTAACCTGTAATCCCTATGAATACGCCATTTCGGTTTTCAGGCTGCCTCTGTTTACAGGAACACCGTCCGTTTATTCGCCTGCTTGGCGCAAATCAATCAACTCCGTGCCCGCCAGCCAATCATACAAAAACTGCCTGCGCGGGTTAAACAGGGCAAAGCCCCACGGCAATATCCACCAAAACAGCGCGGCGATGGCGGCGTTTTTGCCGTGCCAGCCGATGTGTTGCAAGGCGGCGTAGGCAAGCAGGGGAATGAATACCAGCAGCACGCACGCCCACGCAAAGCGGATAAACAACTGCCGTTTGCTGGGGCGGCTGCCCGCAAGGTTAATCAGCCCGATTTGCCACACGCGCATCGGCAGCGTTTGCCCTTCGCGCTGCCAGTTCAGGCGGAAGTATTGCCACCACGCCAGCACAAACACGAGGCTGGTAAGCAGCGGGATGGCGGGCGCGAGCGTGGGTGCGCTGCGTGTGATGGCGGTGTTGATGATGCCCGCTGCGATGCCTGCGAGTATGGTTACCGAGCCAATCAGCAGGCTTTCATACAGCAAGGCGGCGAAGCGGCGTTTGAGCGGGGCGATGGGGCGCATGGGGTGTCCTGTGGGGTGGAGGCAGCCTGAAAATGGGTTGGGCGGATTAAATCGCCCTACTCTTTTTCAGGCTGCCTTGTGTGGTTAGGCAGCCTGAAACCTTTG
>CAJPSG010000080.1 GCA_905373195.1 Kingella oralis | reverse complement strand
GGAAGCTGACCAGCGTTTGCCCTTCGTGTAAACGGTTGATTTCCTTATCGCTGGGTGCGTTCACTTTATAAATCAACGGTGCAGACCAAGCGTCTTTCGCGTTCACCAACACCGCGCCCGCCGCTTCAAACGCCGCATCGGTTAAGCCCGCCGCCACACCTGCGCCGCGTTCTACCGCCACTTCAAAACCCAGCTTTTGCAACTGGGCAACCGTGCTGGGCGTTGCCGCAACGCGGGTTTCGCCTTTTAGGGATTCTTTGGGGATGGCTATTCTCATGGTGATTTCCTTAGAAGTTGAAAGTTGAAAGGGAAGGGCAGAGGCAGCCTGAAAAGGGAACAGAGGCAGCCTGAAAATAGAGTAGGGCGGGTGAATACTCAATCTCGTATCACATAGCCCAATCTATTTTTCAGGCTGCCTCAATCATGCCCACCCGCGATACGCCAAACTCTGCGCCTCGCTTTGCCACATTGTTTTGTGCATAGGGCATCAGGCAGCCTGAAAACACCCCAAACGATACGCGAATCAATCCCAGTTTACAAGGCTTAGTAAACAATCCACAAGATTTAACAAAGCGCAAAGGCAGCCTGAAACCGCCGCCAACAGCGAAACCAGCAGCGAACAGCCCGCCTAAGCCGCGCAAAATCTGCAAAACATCACCATCCGCGCCACCCCATTCGCGCAAAAAATGGGCACGCAACGCATCACCAGCCGCCAAATCGCCACCCGCCCGCGCGGCAACGGCACCATCACTGACCTGATGCACGACAACCCCAATGTGCAGTTTTCCAACATCAGCGGCACCAGCGAAAGCGCGGGCGAAATCGCGCCCGAAAACGTCTCCTTCCACAGCGAAAAGTTTTACAACAACAACTGGTAAGTTGACGGCATGAGCAACACCGACAATTCCAACCCCAGCGCAGGCGCGGGCTATCAAAACAGCAACGACAGCGATATGGACGGTTTGCCCAACGGCGGCGCGCAGTCGTTTTGGGTGAATGCCGACATTATTGACAACGTGGATGTGTACGACAGCAACATCTCCGCCAAATACGGGCAGTTCACAGGCGGCGTGGTGGATGCCAAGCTCAAAGACCCCAGCAGCAAAAAAGCATCGGGCAGCGTTTCGTTGCGCACCAGCCGCAGCAGTTGGACGCGCTATCACGCCGAAACCGATGTGGATGCCACCAAAGTGGAGCAAGGCAATTATTACCAGCCCGATTTCACCAAATACATCTGGGGCTTAAACCTAAACCAGCCGATTAACGAACGCGCTGCGTTGATGTTTTCCTACAACCGCACGCAGTCCAACATCCCGTTTTATCACTCGGTGATGAAACAAAAAGAAGACCAAAAACAGCTCAGCCAAACCTTTGTGCTCAAAGGTATTTATCGTTTTGACAACGGCGACGCGCTCTAAGCCACCGCCATGTATTCGCCGCATGAGAGCAAATACCTGCGTGCCAGCACCAAAGACGGCGCCTACACCAATTCAGACGGCGGCTATCGCTTCAACCTTGAATGGAAACACTTGTTTGACAAAGGGCATGTGGATACTTATCTTGGCGTGCAATCCACCCGCAACCGCGTGGAAAACGAAGCTGATTACCATATTTCATACAGCCTAGCCAAACGCCTGCCCAGTGCCACCGCCGTAGGCATCAACCCGCGTTGTAGTGCAAACGCAGTATGCGAGCCGAATCTCATTCCATCGTGGCTAGATTGGGTAAGCACCTTGCGCAACCGAGACGACGGCGCAGGCAGATATTATCCCGACCTTGCCTACAAAAACGGCGACCCTGCAACCGCAAACTATGGCGGCTACGGCACATTTGAAACCACACGCAAATCGCTGGTTGCCAAGCAAGATTATCTGTTCCCCGATTTGGAATGGGGCAAAACCAAGCACACGCTTGCCTTTGGCTGGTCTGCCGAATGGGCGGTGGTTGGCATCAGCGGCAGCGCAATGTATTCGCGCAACAAAGCCAATAATTCGTCTTACGACAACACCTCCGTGAACTTGCTGGACAACGGGCGTTTAACCGAAGAGAGCAGCAAGGTGATTTTTGACGGCAAGTTGATGGACAAAGACAAAATGCCCGCCATCGATTACAACACGCCGTGGCGCGCCTTTGCCAACATCAGCGTAGATTTCCCCAAAATCAAGCTCAATTGGAGCACGCGCTTGAATTACGCCGCAGGCTATTCGCAATACACCACGTCCAGCGAGCGCTGCCCCGCGTTTAACCCCGACATCTACGGCAGCCACACAGGCAGCGTGGGCGTGTATGAAAAAGAAAAATTCAAAAACGCCTTTACCGTGGATATTGGGCTCACCCAAACCATCCCCATCGGCAAAAACAAGCTGGATTTGAAGCTGGATGTTGTCAACGCCTTTGATACCGTTATCCGCGCCCGCATCAGCCGCGCCAAGCCAATCTTGCCGCCAACGCGCCCCATCTGCCGCTGACAGGCAGCGAAGCGAGCCGCCAAGCCGTAAACAACGTGGAGCGCAGCGATGTAACCATTTACGCATTCAGCGAACAAGCATGGCAGCCTGAAACCGCCGCCCAAGTATCCTTGCTGCGCGATTTAGCGCACGAGCAACTGAAAGCCGAGCTGCGCGACAAGCAATTGGGCGTGTACAGCCTCAAATTTGAAACCACCTTCAACCCCGAAACCAACCGCATTGAAAGCGAACTGCGCTTTGCCACCACCCCCGACAAAGCCGAAATGCTGTGGCAACTGGGCGAGCGCGTGCTGCAAAACTTCCCCAACACGCTCACCGAGGCGCAAGCCGCCACCCTGCGCGCCAAGCTGGCAGAACAAGAAAGCAAGCGCAAAGAGTCGCCCGAAACATGGCTTAACCGCCTGATACTCAGCCAAACCCACTTCGGCGATGCCCGCTATCTAAACAACATGGCAAACTTGTCCAATAGCATCACGCTAGACAACCTGCGCCAAACCGCCCGATTGCTGTGGAACAGCCAAAACCGCCGCGCGCTGATTGCCGACCCTGATAAAGGCGGGCAATAGGCAGCCTGAAACGGGCGGTTACAAGGCAACCTGAAACGAGAGATTGCACAGTTTCCGCCACGCCAAACCCCATTTTCAGGCTGCCTCAATGGAGCGGCGATGGCTCGTCGCCAAAATGCCAGCACCAATAGGCAGCCTGAAACCAAGCAGCCTTAGGGTGTGCCGCTTCGCTGCGCACGCGGTTTACAAGGCAGCCTGAAAACAATGCCTCACGTTTAAACCACGTCAAACATTATTTTCAGGCTGCCTCAATGGAACAGCGATAACTCATCGCCAAATAGCTTATTAAACAAAGCACGACTGTTGCCAAAAATGTCGGCGAGCCGCCACCGCTCCATCGGTTGCAGGTTTGGCAAAGATTTCCGCCAACAAAGGCAGCCTGAAATCAACGCCCCCTGTTTAAACCACGCCACCCCCATTTTCAGGCTGCCCACCCCAAACACCACCCCAAAAACGGTATAATCCGCGCCTTTTTCCCATAACAATCATACCGTTCAACCATGAACCCACTCACCACCACCCTGCTCGCATTCAGTATGTCTGCCGACGCATTCGCCGCCGCCGTCGCACGCGGTGCCAGCAGCGGCAAACTCCGCACCGCGCAAGTCGCCCAAATCGCACTTACCTTCGGCATCGTCGAAACGCTCACCCCCCTTATCGGCTACGGCGCAGGCATCATCGCCGCCCCGTTTATCGAAGCCTTTGACCACTGGATTGCATTCGGCTTGCTGCTGATGTTGGGTGGCAAAATGATACGCGAAAGCCTGTCGCCCGCAGACGAAGCCGAAGCGGACGGCAGCGCAGCCGACAAACAAGCCGCCATGCCTTCCAAATGGCTGCTGCTCATCACCGCCGTCGCCACCAGCATCGATTCGATGATTGTGGGCGTGAGCCTTGCCTTTTTGGAGGTGAACATCTGGCTCACCGCGCTGGCCATCGGCTCGGCAACCACGCTGATGGCGGTCATCGGCATCAAGCTGGGCGGCGTGTTAGACAGCGTTATCGGCAAACGCGCCGAGCTGTTCGGCGGCATCGTGCTCATCGGCATCGGCACGTTTATCCTGTTGGAACACCTCGGTTTGATAGCGTAAGCCGTTCGGGCTGCGCGCAACTGCGTTTCAGGCTGCCGAATGTGGTTCACATCAGGCAGCCTGAAACGCAGTTTGGCGTAGTGTTATCCCCCATCAACCGCCCGCGCCGCGCCCGCTAATCGCTCTTCTTGTCAATCCGCCGAATCAACTTCGCAATCTGCTCATGGCTCGGCGTTTCACCCACCAGCCAGCGAATCACCGCCACGCCCGCCGCCTCCGTTGCCTTGTTTTTGCGATTATCCGCCTCTTGCCGCTCGGGCAATTCGTGCGTGCGGTCGTCCACCTCAATCACCGCAATCGGCGTGCTGTCGGCGCGGCAAATCACAAAGTCATAGCTCAAACGGCTCACAAAATTGAACCAATAATACGTCTCGCGGCTCTTGGGCACTTCCAACACGCGCGAGGCCTGCACTTGGCAAAACACCATGTAATCGGGCAGGGCTTCCAGCAGCGTGATATACACATCCATTTCCGTTGCCGTCATCAGCGGGCGGCGCAGATAGGGCAGCTTGGGGTTTTTTGCCAAAAAGGGATTTTGGTTGCGCCTGCGTAGCAGCAAGATAGGCAGCGCAACAAAAATCAACAGCAGAATTGCAAGGGTAAAAATCAACGAAAGTTTCATAGAGGCAGCCTGAAATCTATGCCGTCATTCCCGCGCAGGCGGGAAACTGGCTGGATGATAGAAAATATTTGGTAAAACAAGAAATTGCCCAAGATAAACGCTGGGCGCGGTTGGCAACCGTTTCAGGCTGCCTATTGCCGATTCACCAGCAGCGGCATCACGCCCGTTTGCGGCGCGGCAAGAATGGTTTTCAGGCTGCCTAATTGCGTTTGGATGCGCTGCGTTACTTGGTTGGCACGGTTTAAATCTTGCGCTGCCACATGGCGCGGATTTTGGTTAAACAAAATCGCATCCAGCAAATGCGCGGCGTGAATATCATCGCGCCAATAATGCAACACGGCAGGCTCGCGCTCGTCAAACAGCGTGCCCACCACGCTGCTGCCCACCGTTGCCAAGCCCAACGCGCCATCTTCGCCGCCAAACCGGCGAAACAAATCATCATGCGGAAAGCCGCCACACGCCAAGAAAAACACGCGTCGAAACACGGTATTGCCGCCCACCGTCATTTGCACGCTGTGCCACGCCCGCGCAAAATTGGGATGCTGGCGATAGCGTTCGGGCAGCCCCACGGCGTGCAAGCGCAGACGAATCAGCCCCAAAAAATCAAAATTTTCAAAGGCAAAACAGGCGGCGGATAACGCGCCCTGTTGGTATTCATCGTCTGCATTCAAAAAAGCAATCAGCTCGGCTTGGCTTTGCATCGCACCCCAATTGCGCGCCATCGCTGCGCCACCGTTTTCAGGCTGCCTAACCGCTTGGATTTTGTTGGGAAACTGCTGTTTCAGTTGCAAGATGGTTTGCCAAGTGTTATCGGTGGACGCATCGTCAATCAGCCAAATGCGCTCGGCTTCGGGTTGTTTCAGGCAGCTTTGCACGGCGCGGGGCAGGGTGTGGGCGGTGTTGTAGCAAGGGATGATGATGTCTAGCATGGGAGTGAAATGCGTGGAATATGGATAATGAAATAGGATAGGCAGCCTGCGGAGCGCAGCGGAGTTGCGAAGCTAAAACAAGGTTAGTGCTTTGTGGTTAGCATTCGTTTAGCTTTAACCATGCGTCTCATGCCGACGGGGCACTTACTTTTCTTTGCTTCGCC
>CAJPSG010000079.1 GCA_905373195.1 Kingella oralis | reverse complement strand
ATTTCAGGCTGTCTGAAAAGTAAACGCACGCCGCGACAACCAGCAGCGCAGCATAGCCCAAAGCCAAGCCACGCCCCACGCGCGAAGCCACAAAATCGGCGCGAAACGCTTGCATCGCCGCTATGCCATGTTGTCAAACACAGGCGTGATTTGCAGCTCGGCTTCTTCCAAATCCAACACCGAATCGTGCACTTCCAGCTCAAAAAACTGCCAAAACGTTTCCAAATCCAAGTTTTTCGGATAGGTGGATTCGTCCAACGTCCAGCCCGCCAACTCGGCTTTGAAAATGCCCAAATAGCGCTCGTCAAAATACGCCACCGCTTCTTCGGGCTCGTCAAACACGGGAATCAAAAACACGCTGCAATTTGCACGAAGCTGGGCAAGGGTTAAATCGGGCATATCCTCTTGCGTGTTGTTTAGCCATGCGAGGAAATGTTCGGTGGGTTTGAGCACCACCGCGCTGCGGTCAACAAAATACATAAATTGTCCTTTTAATAAAGGCGGCATGAGGCAGCCTGAAAATGGATAAAGGAAAAGCAGCTAAAAATAGCTGCTTTTGGATTTGGTGCCGACAGCGAGACTTGAACTCGCACGAGCTAGGCTCACTACCCCCTCAAGATAGCGTGTCTACCAATTTCACCATGTCGGCGTAAAGTTTACTTTTTGTTTTGCTTGCCAGCGGGTTTTGCTGTTTTGCTTTTGCTGGCGTTGTTTTTATGGGCATCGGCTTTGGCTTTGCTTTTAGCAGGCTCTGCCTTTTTGCTGGTTTCTTGTTTTGCAGCGGGTTCGCTGGCAGGTTTCGCAGGCTCGCTAGCAGTTGCTGCGCTGGCTGCCAAGGGCGCAACAGCCGCCACGCTGGCTGAAATAGTTTCGCTGGCTGATGCATTGGTTGCTAATGCAGGTTGGCTAGCAGCCGCAGGCGTTGCAGTTTGTGGCAAGGCAGGTTGCGATGCTACGGATGCGCCCGCAGGGGCAGAAGCAGTAACAGGTGTCGTTTGTTGCACATCGCTAAAATCAATGCCTGTGGCGCGTTTGCTGCTGTGCACATAGCTTAAAGCGAGGCTGGATGCAAAAAAGATGGTGGCAAACAAAGCCGTCATGCGGCTGAGAAAGTTTGCGTTGCCTGCTGAACCAAATACACCTTGCGCACTGCCCGAGCCACCAAAACCTGCGCCTGCGTCTGCGCCTTTGCCTTGCTGCATCAGAACAAGGCAAACAACGCTGATAGACGAGAAAATGTTGATAACAAGGATAAGTGTTTTAAAGGCTGCCATTGGGTTTATTGTGAGTCTTGTGCGGCTTGGATGATGGCGGTAAAGGCATCGTATTTGAGCGATGCGCCGCCAACGAGTGCGCCGTCAACGTGGGGAACGCTAAAAATTTCGGCGGCATTGGTATCGTTTACGCTGCCGCCATAAAGAACGCGGATATTAGCATCGTTGCCACACAATGACAAGATTTCGTTGTAAATAAATGCGTGCATGTCGGCAATTTGTTCTTTTGTTGCGACTTTTCCTGTGCCAATCGCCCACACGGGCTCATAGGCAACGGCGAAGTTTTGGGTTTTCAGCCCTTTAAATACAGAAAGTTGGTAGGCAACGGCTTCTTTTTCGCGCCCGTCTTCGCGCTCTTTTAGGCTTTCGCCTACGCACAGCAAGGGCAGCAAACCTACGTTTAACACGTTTTCTATTTTAAGGCGTTGCACGTCGTTTTTTTCGTTGAAATAGAGGCTGCGCTCGGAATGCCCGATGAGCACAATGTCCACGCCCACATCGCGCATCATTTCGGCGGAGACTTCGCCTGTGTATGCGCCTTTGTCGGGGAAGCGGCTAACATCTTGGGCGCAAACGTGAATTTTGTTGTCTAACACAATTTGCACGGCGTTGTGAACTTGCAATAGGTAAACGGTGGGCGGCGTGATGCCGATGCACACATTGGCAGCAGCGGGCAGTTGGCGCAATTTGTGAACGAGATTGTTGTTGTTGTGAAGCTGCCCGTTCATTTTCCAGTTGCCGATAACCCATTTTTGTTGCCAGATGTTGATTTCTTGTTCCATGATTTTTCCTTTGTTGAGGCAGCCTGAAAGTGTTGGCTGTGGGAATTGTAGCGCAATTTGGGGTTTTCAGGCTGCCTTTGTTATGCAATGTAGGCAGCCTGAAAATTTTATTTGGCTACTCTTGAAAACCCAAAAATGCACCCTATTTAGCAAGCCATCAAGGCGCGGCAATCCTTTCAGGGCAGCCTGAAAACGATATTAACCCCCGCGCACTATTTATTTTTAATTTTTATTGCATTTAAGGAGCAAACAACATGGCAAAAGTAATCGGTATTGATTTAGGCACAACCAACTCATGCGTCGCTATTTCCGAAAACGGCAGCACCAAAGTGATTGAAAACGCCGAAGGCGCGCGCACCACCCCATCGGTTGTCGCCTATTTAGACGGCGGCGAAATTTTGGTGGGCGCGCCCGCCAAACGCCAAGCTGTAACCAACGCCAAAAACACCATCTATGCGGTAAAACGCTTGATTGGTCATAAATACGAAGACAAAGAAGTACAACGCGACATTGAATCCATGCCGTTCAAAATCGTGAAAGCCAACAATGGCGACGCATGGGTAGAAGCGCAAAACAAAGAGCTGTCGCCCCCACAAGTTTCTGCCGAAGTGCTGCGTAAAATGAAAGAAGCGGCAGAAAGCTATTTGGGCGAAAAAGTAACCGAAGCCGTGATTACCGTGCCCGCTTACTTTAACGACAGCCAACGCCAAGCCACCAAAGACGCAGGGCGCATCGCAGGCTTAGACGTAAAACGCATCATCAACGAGCCAACCGCTGCCGCATTGGCATTTGGCATGGACAAAGGCAGCAAAGGCGACCGCAAAATCGCCGTGTATGACTTGGGCGGCGGTACATTTGATATTTCCATTATTGAAATTGCCGAAGTGGACGGCGACAAACAATTTGAAGTATTGGCCACCAACGGTGACACCTTCTTGGGCGGCGAAGACTTTGACCAACGCTTGATTGATTACATCATTGCTGAGTTCAAAAAAGACCAAGGTATTGATTTGAAAAACGATGTGATGGCGTTGCAACGCTTAAAAGAAGCGGCAGAGAAAGCCAAAATTGAATTGTCTAGCGGGCAACAAACCGAAATCAACCTGCCTTACATCACCATGGACGCAACGGGTCCCAAACACTTGGCGATGAAAATTACCCGCGCCAAATTTGAGAGCTTGGTGGATGATTTGATTCAACGTTCCATTGAGCCTTGCCGCATCGCCCTGAAAGACGCGGGTTTGAGCGCGAGCGATATTGACGATGTGATTTTGGTGGGCGGTCAAAGCCGTATGCCCAAAGTGCAAGAAGCGGTGAAAGACTTCTTTGGCAAAGAGCCACGCAAAGACGTGAACCCTGATGAAGCGGTTGCTGTGGGCGCGGCGATTCAAGGCGAGGTGTTGAGCGGTGGGCGCAGCGATGTGCTGTTGTTGGACGTTACGCCGTTGTCGCTGGGGATTGAAACCATGGGCGGTGTGATGACGAAACTCATCAATAAAAACACCACCATCCCCACCAAAGCGTCGCAAGTGTTCTCTACGGCGGAAGACAATCAATCTGCGGTAACCATTCATGTATTGCAAGGCGAACGTGAACGCGCTTCGGCTAACAAATCGCTGGGTCAATTTAACTTGGGCGATATTGCACCTGCGCCACGCGGTATGCCACAAATTGAAGTTACCTTTGATATTGACGCGAACGGTATTTTGCACGTTTCTGCCAAAGACAAAGGCACCGGCAAAGCGGCAAACATCACCATCCAAGGTTCTTCCGGTTTGAGCGAGGAAGAAATCGAACGCATGGTGAAAGATGCGGAAGCGAATGCGGAAGAAGACAAAAAACTGCACGAGTTGGTGCAAAGCCGCAACCAAGCAGAAGCGTTAATCCATTCTGTGAAAAAATCGTTGGAAGAACACGGCGATAAGCTGGACGCTGCGGAAAAAGAGAAAATTGAAGCGGCGGTGAAAGCGGCCGAAGAAGCGGTGAAAGGCGACGACAAAGCGGATATTGACGCGAAAGCCGAAGAATTGGGCAAAGCGAGCCAAAAATTAGGCGAGATTGTGTATGCCCAAGCGCAGGCGGAAGCAGCGAAAGGTTCATCTGAGGGCGCAGCATCATCGGATAAGAAAGATGATGATGTGGTGGACGCGGATTTCCAAGAAGTGAAAGATGATAAGTAATCGCTGATTAGCGGATAGTGAGGCAGCCTGAAAACGTGGCGTTGAGCGTTTTCAGGCTGCCTTTTACGATGTGGCGCATCGGCGGTTTGCCAACATCTTTTCAGCCGTTAAAGCCTTGTTGAATACAGGTTCTTATTCTTATTTGGCGACGAGCCGTCGCCGCTCCATTTTGGTTTTCAACCTTGCGCGTTGCACTGCGGTATACCCCTGAGCTTTGCATAAGTTCGCATGGCTAAATCAGAGATTTAGATGCTTACTTAATACCCAAATCAAAGATTTGGACAAAGGGGCAAGGCTGCCTCAAAGAAGTGGATGGGCATAAGTAATCGTTGATGAACAGATAGACGGTAAGGCAGCCTGAAAATGGGTAATAACGTTTTCAGGCTGCCTTTGCAATGGTTTCAAACAATCCCCCACCGCACCACCAGCAAACATTCGTTTGAACTCTGCTGTTTCATTTTGGCTTTGATGCTGTCGGTCAGCCGCTGCCGCTCTTGGGCGATGGCTTCTTCGCGCTCTTCCAACGTGCGGCGCAGTTTGCGCACTTGGCGGTGAAGTTTGTCTTGAAGCTGTTGCGATGCAAGGATTTCCGCGCTGTCGGTTAATGTAGTGGCACGGAATTTTTCCCGTTTTTCTTCTAATTTGGCTTCGGTAAGTTCTTTGTCTAGCGCGTCAACTTGGTCTTTTTCCCAAAGTAATAGGCGGATATTGGCTTCTTGGATTTGCTTGTCGGCGATGCCTTTTTGCCGCACTTGGGCTTGGGCAAGATTGCCTTGAGCGAGTGTTTCCAAACGCTCGGGCGGGGCGATTTCGGCTTTCAGGCTGCCTGAAAGGGCGAGCAGGTGGCGGCAGAAATCGACATCCAGTGTTTCGCCGTTGTCGTCAAAGGCAGTGAACACCAGCGTTTCGGCGGTGTCGGCATCGCTTTTGGCGGTGAGTTTGTCCAGCCGCAGCCAGCCGCTTTTGCCTTTGTGGTGCGCCATATCGCTGATTTTATCGGGGTGGCGGGTGTAATCGAACACGATTTCGGCGGCAGGTGCGGGCAGGGCAGCGGCGTGGCGGATGCACCATTCGCCCAAATCGGTATTGGGGCGGAACGGGGAGGCGTTTTCGGCTTTGACGGCGTATTGCCCGACGGGCGCGGCGGCAATCGGCGGGCGGGTGAGGCGGAAGCTGTGGCGGCTGTGGTCAAACGCTTCGGCGTGGGGTTGCAAAACGTATTGTGCCAGCCGCCAAAACCACCGCTCGGCAAGATTGAGCCGCTGCTGCGTTTCGCTGTGGCGCATTTTCAGGCGTTCGCGCACGTCTTGGTCAAAATGCTGTTGCAGTTTTTCGGCGGTTTTGTCCATGCGCTCGGCAATCGCGTCTTCCAATTCTTTTTGCAGGCGGTTGAACGCGGTTTCAATGTCTTGGGGCGTGCGGCAGGTATCGAAGATTTGCGCGATGCGTTTTTCAAAATCCAAATCGGCGTTTTCCACGCGCCCGAGTATGTCGTTGGACGCGCCGAACAAGCCGTCAAACAGTTGGAATTTTTCGGTTAGGAGTTCCAGAATGCGGCGGTCGGCTTCGTTGCGGCGGTTGAGGAAATTAATCACCACCACGTCAAACTTCTGCCCATAGCGGTGGCAGCGTCCGATGCGCTGTTCCACGC
>CAJPSG010000078.1 GCA_905373195.1 Kingella oralis | reverse complement strand
TCCTCCTTTCCCGCCAAGATGTTTGGGGGATGTTGCATGTATGGTGGCTAGCTGCCATGTTGGTTTTTCTTGCAGGTTGGATGCTGTATGACACTTACCAGCTTCGCCAAGAATACCCCGAAAGCCGTTTTTATCGTATCTGCCAAATTGCATTGCCGATGATTTGGCTGCTGAAATTGCTTGTTGCAGCAATTTCGCATTAGGAGCAAGCAATGTGGGATAAATTCAAGAAAAACATGGATATTATCCTTTGGTTATTCTTAACAATTTGGCTTGTCTTTTTTCCCGATACCGACCCCGAAGCATTAAAATATGCGCGGCATGGCTATTGGAATATCCATTCGCCCTTGTATCCTTATGCCCGCATCGCTTTTCCCATTATTGTTGGCTGCGGCATTATTTACCGCAGAACCCGAAAATAACCACGTCTAGATTAGAACCTAAAACACAAAAACCCCCGAAAGTTGGCGCTTTCGGGGGTTTTGATTATCCAAATGGAGAACCAAGATTGAGTAAACAAAATTATAGCAAAACCAAACTGGAATTGCATCCAAAAGAGGGACTAAAAATGGAAATGTATTCAAGCCCGTTTATCAGAATGTGCATCGGCATTGCCGTGTTATTGGTGGCGCTGGGCATGTTTGCCCTAATGGTTACCCCGCTGATTAGTACATTGTCTAAATAAGCACTGACTTTACCGTAGAACACGAAAATAACCCCGCCGCCCAATGCGGCGTTTTTTTATCCCCAAAGGAAATCCCATGAACAAAACCCTAATGCAAACCCTATCCCAGCTTGCCGAACAAGGCGAACAGCTTATCCCGATTGCAGGCTACGACGGCATGCACGTCAAAATCCACACCGTAGGCAGCCTGAATGCCGTAAGCGAACGCGCACAAGAGCTGCGCAATAAATACCCTAATGACCCATATTTGTCCGAACGACTCGCTGCGCTGGATTTTTACGACGAAAAAGGGCAATGGTTGTTTGACAGCGACAATACCGAACAAATGGCAATGTTGCAAAAACTGCCGTTTGGCATCCGCCAAGAATGGCAGCAAGCCGTGGAAGCCGCGCTATCCAGCCAAACTCCAAAAAACCGCTTAGCGATAGGCAAACTTTCCTGATTGACCTATCGCTCAATTTAGGCAAAACCCTTGCAGAAATTCGCCAAATGAGCGAATGCGACTTGCAATTGTATGCCGCCTATGCCGCCGAACACATGCTGCCCACGCGCCGCGCCGAAATCTACGCCGCGCAAACCGCCTATATCGTGGCGCAAACTATGGGTGGCTACAAAGGCGCGTTTGAAGACTTTTTGCTGCATAAGGCAGATGAGATAAGCGGGCAAGATTTTTTTGATGATTTTGACCCTGTTTAAGGCAGCCTGAAAAAGGAAACCCCATGTTCAAACTCTGGCAAAACGAAGCCATGACCACCGAATACGGCAACCAAGGCGGCGCAAACAGCCGCTTTCAAACGCTCAACTTTGATGCCGCAGGCGGCAGCACCGACTTGGTGATGTATTTTGGCAGCCCCAACCCAGCCCACACGCTGCGCACCGCCAAAAACAGCGGCATAGACAACATTACGCTAAGCGTAACCGATGCCCTTGCCGACCGCGCCGACAACACCGCCTATGCCGTTGGCGCAATCGTAGAACCCGCAGGCGGCAACGGCTACCTTTATCAATGCACTACCGCAGGCACAACCGCCGCCGCCCCCCGCTTTCTCACCACCGTAGGCGCAACCATAGCCGATGGTACAGCCGTGTGGACGTGCCTAGGCAAACGCCACGCCCCCAGCGAAATCAAGCTCGCCCTATCGCAAGCGGGGTTGGATAGCGCGGGCGGCGCGTTATCGCTGGGCGCAGAACTCAAAGGCGGCGCAGCCGTGGCTATTTATGTGCGCATCACTTCCGCCGTAAACGACCTATACAACGCAGGACAGACCCCGCAACTCGCCATCAGCATCAACGAATGCGCTATTGGGGCAGCCTGAAAAGGATAAAACATGGAAATCCGCTATTTAACCCCCACCTACAATGCCCAAGCAGGCGATATCCAAGACATCCCCGAAGCCCAAGCCAACGTGTTAATTTTGCTTAAAATCGCCGAAAAAGTAGAAAAAACACCCAAAAAAGCCCCTAAAACCACGCAAAAAGGCTAAACCATGGGATTCTTTCGCCGTCTATTTACCGCCAAATCCATGCAAAGCGTCCCTGTGCATGGTTGGGTGCGCGCATCCAGCGTAGGCTTTCAAGAATTTCTGCCGCGCGTTAGCCAAGACAGCATCCACAGCTTTTTCGCCGTGTTTTCTTGCGTGTCTAAAATCGCCCACGACATCAGCAAGCTGCCGTTATTAACCAAAGTCAAAAAAAACGGCATCTGGGCAGAGCAAGACATCTCAGCCCCTTATCTCAAACGCCCCAACCCCCATCAAACCTTGCAGCAATTTTTTGAATGCTGGCTCGCCAGCAAGCTACTCAACGGCAACGCCTATATCTACAAACAGCGCGACATCAAAGGCAAGATAAGTGAGCTATATGTGCTCAACGCCGACCTTGTGCAGCCCATGATAGACGAGACAGGCGCGGTTTGGTATCAAGTGGGCGGCGACAAATTGGCAAACATCCAATACACCGCCCTTTTTGCCGCCGAAGACATCATCCACGACCGCTGGAATTGCTTTTATCATCCGCTGGTGGGGCTGCCGCCGATTATGGCGTGCAACATCGCGGCGGGGAATGGTTTAGCCATCCAAGAGAGCAGCCGCAGCTTTTTCACCAACCGCGCCCTGCCCAGCGGTATTTTGACCGCCCCTGGGCATATTGACCGCGAAAAAGCTCAAAACCTTGCCCAAGCATGGAACGAAGCCTACAGCAACGGCAAAATCGGCAAAACCGCCGTGCTGGGCGATGGCATGAGCTATCAGCAGCTTACTGTGAACGCGGTGGATAGCCAGTTGATTGAGCAACTGCGCTTGTCGGCAGAAATCGTGTGCAGCGCGTTTCACATGCCCGCCTTTTTAATTGGCTTTGGCAGTTTGCCCGCAGGTATGAAAGTGTCTGATTTGAACGAGCTTTATTATTCAGGCTGCCTACAAAGTCTCATTGAAGCCATAGAAGCCCTATTGAGCAACGAGCTAGGCAATGCCAAGGCTGAATTTGACTTGCACAGCCTAATCCGCATGGACGCGCAAAGCCAAATGCAAGTGATCGCCGATGGGGTAAAAGCCAGCGTGCTCACCATTAACGAAGCCCGCAGCAAACAAGGCTTACCTGCTGTGGCGGGCGGCGACACGCCCTATATGCAGCAACAGAATTACAGTCTCGCCGCGCTGGCAAAACGCGATGCGCAAAGCAATCCGTTTGATAATCGGCAGCCTGAAAATACGGAATAAGTTTCAGAATTCAACAAAACGCGAACCCCCAACAAGGCGGCAATCTTGTTGGGGGTTCTGTATTCAAACCTTAATGCAGCTAAGGATTTAAATATGAAAGATATTCTAGCAGAGTTTGCAAATATACTCAAAGCAGTAGGAGAACAGCCCATGTTGGAATTAACGAAAAATTGGTGGATTAAATTGTGCGTTGGCATCGCCATTTTAGCCCTAACCATTTTGCCCTATTTGCCCGAAATCATCCGCGCCATTCGCGGGCAGTAAAGGAAACCCCCATGCTCACCCTAGAAGAAGTCAAAGCCCATTTGCGCTACGACAGCGACGATAACGATGCCGCCTTGCAAATCATGCTGGATGCCGCCCAGCAAGCCATCAAAACCCATTGCGACCCCAATCAAAACCTAGACACCGCCGCCATCAAGCAAGCCGCCTTGCTGCTAATCGGCTATTGGGATGCCAATCGCAATGCCGAGCAAGGCAACGAATGGTATTTGCCACAACCTGTTTTAGCCTTGCTTACCCCCTATCGCACCCCCGTTGCCGTGTAAAGGATAGCCCATGAAGGCCAGCAACCTTACGCAACGCATCCAAATAGAACGCCCCATTATCCGCCGCGATGACTACGGCGCAGAAATCACCGAATGGCAGCCTGAAAGCAGCGTGTGGGCAAATATCCGCTTCCCAAGCGGCAAAGAATACCAAGCCAGCGGCGTGGATTTGAACAGCGTTAGCGCATCTTTTCGCATACGGCTTAACCGCCGCATCACGCATAAAATGCGCATCATTTTTCGCGGGCAAATCTACGCCATTCTCGCCATCTTGCACGACGAGCAAAACCGCGAATACACCGATATAGTCGCCAATTTGCAAGCAGGAGAAGGCAAATAGCGTTAAAAATTCCCATTTTTTAAACCTATTTTCTTGATATATCCATCCCATCAACAGGAGCAACACCATGTCTCGCTATGGCAAAAACATGACCGTAAAAGGGCTAGACCAGCTAATCCAGCACCTAGAACACCTGCCCGATGAGATACGCGGCAAAGTGGGCAGAGCCGCTACCGCCCGCGCCGCAGATTTTTTGCGCGATGAAATCGTCAAAAACACCCCACGCGCCGCCCAGCCCTACCGCGTAACCCTCGCCGACGGCACACGCATCACGCGCAGCCCAGGCGATTTAGCGCGCGCCCTGATTATCAAATACATCCCCGAAGCCGAGCGCAAACGCAATGCCGCCTCCTGCCACAAAATCACCTTCAAACGCGGCGCGGATGTGCATGGCATTGGCTACATTGCCCACTTTTTAGAATATGGTACATCACCGCACGAAATCACGCTGAAAAACGGCAACACATGGCAACACCCGGGCACGCAAGCGCAGCCCTTTATTGAGCCAACTTTTAAAGCCAATAAAAAGCAAATTGAGCAAATCATCAAACAAGCGATTCAAGAAGCCGTGAGAAACACGATATGACCGCCGAACAACGCCTTTACGCCCTGCTATCCCCCTTGTTGGGCGTTTTCCCCGAACACTTGCCCAACAACACGCCGCTGCCCGCGCTGTTTTATCAACGCATTGGCGGGCAAAAACGCAGCACCAATTGCGGCTACGATGAAGAGCCTGAAATCCGCCTCACGCTGTTTGCCCCCTATCCCAAAGAACGCGCCGCGCTGGTGGCGCAAATCAAAGCCGTATGCGCAGCGGCAGGCTTGGAGCAAGACAACCCCACCCAATACAGTTTTGATTATGCCACCAAAGCCCATGTAGCAATATGGAGCTATCGCGTGGACGAATAGGCAGCCTGAAAGCTGCCTTTGCCTTAAATAAACAACTCGCAGCGGCTCAAACTGCGCTGCATATCATCGCGCTCAAATGCGCTGGCAATTTTAGGCATTTCACGCAGCAAAGCCTTGTGAACATTGCGCAGGAAAAAGCGGCTTTCAGTAGGCAACGTGCGCAGAGTGCTGGCTTTGGCATAACCCAAATCAGACAACGGCACAGCAAGCTCACGCAGCAGGTTGTTTGACCAAGCGCAATAGTAGGCTACCGTAGCCAACTCGCGCAGTTCCCTTTGGCTGAACGTGATTTCATTTTCAGGCTGCTTGTCCAACACTTCGCCATTGAGCGTGAGACGGTGCACATATTCCACGGCAAGTGGGATTTGCTCGGCGGGCAGCATATCAATGCTTTCTACATTGAAGCGCTGGTGCACCATTTTGTAAGCGGTGGAATAGGCAAGCCCATATTGGGCGGCAAGGGCAAACACGGCATCGCGTAAAGGTTTGCGCTCGTCGGGCGTGGTTTGCGCGGTTAGGTGGAAATCGGGTTTCAGGCTGCCTGAAACCACGGCATCAAAGGTGCGGATAACCAGCAGGAAAAATTTGGCGGAAATCCAAGTGGCATAGGCATAGACCAGTTCTTTGCAGACGAATGTGCCGCGATTTTTGCCGCCCTGCGATGTGGTAACGGCAACGCCGCCTTGGGCTTCTATTTCGGCAATTAACTCTTGGGTTTGTTGCAGGCGTAACC
>CAJPSG010000077.1 GCA_905373195.1 Kingella oralis | reverse complement strand
GGGTAAGTTTACGCCTCTTATTTAGGGGTGTTGCACTTGGGATGCGAATGTAAGCCCGTCTGAAAGGCTACCTGAAACTCTGTTTAAGCTGCACGCAAAGGAATCCCCATGTCTGTCCAATCCCGAATCCGCTACACCGTTCCTGCCGACATCCAAACCGTGTGGCGCACCGTTACTTCACTGACCGACTACGCATGGCGCAGCGATTTGGCAAAAATCGAACGGCTGGACGACACACAGTTTGTCGAACACACCCAATCAGGCGCAGCCACACTGTTTCGCGTTACCCAAACGCAGCCGCCGCATTTATGGGCGTTTGACATGGAAAACGACTATTTTTCCGGACATTGGACGGGGCGTTTTACCGCAGTGGGCAACAACCGCACCGAGTTGGATTTTGCCGAAGACATTACGCTGAAAAAACGGCTGCCGCGCTGGCTGGTCAAATTTTATCTGCGTCGGCAGCAGCAGAAATATCGCCGCGATTTGTGCCGAAAACTGAAGGCTGCCTGAAACCTTTAAAAACAAGGAAGAAACCATGTCCGCATTCAAAGCGGGGCAGACGGTTTGGCGGCACAAAACACAGTTGGTGCGAGGCTGCGCCGAACGTGCTGCAAAACTGACCGACCCCATCCAAGAAATATTGCAGAGCGGGTATGGGAGTTTTCGGCTGAAACGTATTGCTTGGGCGGGATTAGGCAGCCTGAAAATAGGGAATCGGCACAATATACAGTACAATCCCGCGTCTTTTCCCAACCGTGCCGAAACCGCCGCAAAACGCGTTCTTATCCGTATCCGCACAGATTTTAATTTCGCCGGTGTTCCGTTTTCAGGCAGCCTGAAAGCCGGATTTCCCGCAAACCTCCCGTCTCCCACAAGGAATACACCATGATAAACCCCATTTCCGCCCTGTCCCCGTTGGACGGCCGCTACGCCGCCGCCACCGATTCTTTGCGCCCCATTTTTTCCGAATACGGCTTGATGAAAGCGCGCGTGCGTGTGGAGCTGGAATGGCTCAAAGCCCTTGCCGCCGAGCCCAAAATCGGTGAAGTTGCCCCATTTTCCGCCGCCACGCTGGCTGAAATAGACAGCGTAATCAACGGCTTTTCGCTGGACAACGCCGCCGAAGTCAAAGCCATGGAAGCCACCACCAACCACGATGTGAAAGCGATTGAATACTGGCTCAAACAACGCTTCGCGCACAACGCCGAAATCAGCGCGGTAACGGAATTTATCCACTTTGCCTGCACCAGCGAAGACATCAACAACCTGTCGCACGCCCTGATGCTGCGCCAAGCGCGCGATGAAGTGCTGTTGCCCAAATTGCGCGAAATCGCCGCCAAACTGCAACAAATGGCACACGCGCTGGCCGCCGTGCCCATGATGTCGCGCACGCACGGGCAGCCCGCCACGCCCACCACTATGGGCAAAGAAATCGCCAATGTGTTGCACCGTTTGCAACGCCAAATCAAGCAGCTTGCCGCGCAGGAATTTTTGGGCAAAATCAACGGCGCAGTCGGCAACTACAACGCGCATTTGGTTGCCTATCCCGATGTGGATTGGGAACGCCATTGCCAAAATTTTGTAGAAAAATCATTGGGTTTAACCTTTAATCCCTACACCATCCAAATTGAGCCGCATGATTACATGGCGGAATTGTTCCAAACCATCAGCCGCATCAACACCATTTTGATAGACTTTAACCGCGATGTTTGGGGTTATATATCAATGGGTTACTTCAAGCAAAAAGTGAAAGCGGGCGAAGTGGGCAGTTCCACCATGCCGCACAAAGTGAACCCGATTGATTTTGAAAATTCCGAAGGCAATTTGGGTATGGCAAACGCTGTGCTGGGCTTTTTGGCGGAAAAACTGCCCGTATCGCGCTGGCAACGCGATTTAACCGACAGCACCGTGCTGCGCAACATGGGCGTGGGCGCGGGCTACGCGCTGTTGGGCTGGGCGGCGCACCTGCGCGGTTTGAACAAACTGGAAGCCAACCCCGCCGCCATGTTGGCAGACCTAAACGCCACTTGGGAGCTGCTTGCCGAGCCGATTCAAACCGTGATGCGCCGCTACGCCGTGCCGCAAGCCTACGAGCAGCTTAAAGCCCTTACGCGCGGCAAAGACGGCATCACGCCCGAAACTTTGCGCCAGTTTATCAACGGCTTGGCAATTCCCGAGGGCGCGAAAGCCGAATTGCTGGCCCTCACGCCCGCTGCGTATATTGGCAAGGCGGTTGAGTTGGCGCAGCGGTGTTGAGCGGTGGAAGGCAGCCTGAAAATGGAAAATGCAGTAGCCAATACGGTTTTCAGGCTGCCTTAATGCCTGCGCAATGAGCGAACGCCAGTTTTATTGTTTACCTGTTCAAAATCCAAACAAACTGTGGCATGAATGCCGATAACAAAGGCAGCCTGAAAACAGCAAACCCCAGTTTCAGGCTGCCTTTATGCTATGATTTCCCCATCTCAACCCCAGCCCTCGCCCATCATGTCCGAACCCTTTTTCCGCACCAGTTGCCCCAGTTGCGGCGCGCCCGTTCAAGTTCAAAGCCCCACCGCCATCACCGTCGTATGCAGCTATTGCGACAGTATGCTCGTGTTGCAAGACAACAGTTTGCACGACACAGGGCGCGACAGCGCCTTGCTGCAAGATTTCAGCCCCATCCAAATCAGCACCACAGGCACACACCAAGGGCAAGGCTTTACCGTAGTCGGGCGGCTGCAAGCCAAATACGACGCAGGCGTGTGGAACGAATGGTATATCCAGTTTGACAACGGCGAAAACGGCTGGCTCTCCGAAGCAGGCGACATCCACGTCATCACCCGCCAAATCGCCACGCCCGATAACGCCCCGCCGTTCAACGAAATCCGCGCAGGCATCAGCACGCTAGACTACGGCAAAACCTTTATCGCCAGCGACGTGCGCGAAATCACCCTATCCAACGCCGCCGCCCAAGGCGAGCTGCCTTTCAGGCTGCCTGAACACTATCAAAACCGCGTTGCCGACTGGCGTTGCGAAAACGCCTTTCTCACGCTGGATTACAGCGACACCCCACCGCAAGCCTTTCTTGGCAGCACCACCCAGCTTAACCAACTGTTTCTGCAAAACACCCGCAGCGACGACCAAATTCGCCAAAGCGCAGGCAGCCTGAAAGGCACACGCCAAAGCGAAAACTGCCCCCATTGCGGCTCGCCCGTGCAATGGCTGCGCGGCATCACACCCACCGTCATTTGCCCCAGCTGCGGCAGCGATTTAGACACCAGCGAAGAAAAAGCCAAACTCATCGCCGCCAACGAAATGCGCCAAGCCCAGCAAGACGCGCTGCCCCTGCCCATCGGCACCACAGGCAAAATCCACGGCAACAGCTACACCGTTATCGGCGCAGCCCGCTACGAAGAACTCAACCCCGACGACGCCCACGCCGCCCTATACGGCAGCCCATTAAGCCTCACCCCCGTGGATTGGTGGCGCGAATACCTGCTATACAGCCCCAGCCAAGGCTTTCTCTGGCTGGTGGAAACCGCGCAAAGCGAATGGACACTTTCCGAAACCCTCACCCGATTTCCCACCCTAGACGACAACAACGCGCCCAAAAACACCGCCAAACTCTACGACTACGGCGGGCGCGTAAGCTACGCCGCAGGCGCGTTCTACTGGCACATCCGCGCAGGCGACATCACCTATTATCAAGACTATCAGCAAGGCAGCAACAAGCTCAGCGCCGAGCGCACGCGCAACGAATTGGCATGGAGCAAAAGCACGCCCATCACGCGGCAACAGCTTGCCACATGGTTTACATTTGACGGCAGCAACGCATCGCAATACAGCGCGCAAATGCAGCCCGATCCCGTGTCGCGGCAAATGGTTTGGCTGATGATAGGCGTGTTTATCCTGATTAACATCCCCGCTTGGCTAAAAATGAACGACGACGATTTTGGCTTCTCGCTGGTGTTATCGAGCGTGATTGTGTGGGTGCTTTATAAAGCGGGCAGCAATCGCAGCGAAGATGATGACGACGATTAAGCTCGCGTTGCCCGCACGCAGTATTAAGGCAGCCTGAAAATGGATAAACCGTTTTCAGGCTGCCTTTGTGATGGGTGGCGTATGGGTTTTTAGGCTGCCTCACATAAACCGCAACACCGCCCACCCGTGCGCTTGGGCGTGTGCCAGCAAGGTTTCATCGGGATTAACGGCAACGGGCTCATCCACAAGGTTCAACAGCGGCAAGTCGTTTTTGGAATCGCTGTAAAAATAGGTTTTGCCGTAGCTGGTCAGCGTTTCGCCCCGCGCGGCGAGCCATTGGTTGAGCCGTGTGATTTTGCCTTCTTGCAGGCTGGGCGTGCCAACGATGTTGCCTGTAAACAAGCCGTTGGCATCGGTTTCTAGCTGTGTGCCGATGATGTTGTGGATGCCGAAGATTTGTTGGCAGATGGGGGTGATGATGTATTCGTTGGTGGACGAAATCACCAGCAATTCGTCGCCTGCGCGGCGGTGTTGGTTTACCAAGTCTTTGGCAGCTTGGCTGGCATGGGAGGCGATGTATTGCGCTTGGAATTGTTGGTGCAATTCGTTGCGCTGGGCGGGAGTAAGCTGGGCGATGGGGCTGATTTGAAAGCGGACAAAATCGGCAACGTTGAGGCAGCCTGAAAGGTAGTCTTGATAGAATTTTTCGTTTTGGGCGGCGGCGTAGTCGGCATCCAGCAGCCCTTGTTCTATGAGGAATTTGGGGAAGGCGTTGTCGCTGTCTGTGTTGATGAGGGTGTGGTCTAGGTCAAAGATGGCGAGGTTTTTCATGGGCGGGTTTTCTGTTGTTTGAGCAGGCGGCGCAGCAGGGGCAGGGTGATGGGTTTGCCTTGGCTGATGGAATAATTGGCAAGGTCGTTGAACATGGTAATCAGGCTGCCGAGATCTTGCCGCCAATGGTCTAGCAGGTATTGGTAGATGCTGGGGTCTATGTTGAGCTGGCGGGTTTTTGCCATGTTGGTGAGCGCGGTAATTTTTTCTTCGCGGCTGAGGGATTTGACTTCGTAGGCGAGGCAGTATGCCATGCGGGTGCGCAAATCTTCGCGTAGGTGGAGTTTGCTGGGCGGGGTGTCGGCGGAGAGCAAGAGATGCCCGCGTTTGCTGTTGCGAAAGTGGTTGAAGATATAGAACAGGGTGGCTTGCTCGGTGTCGTTCAGTTTTTCTATTTGGTCGATGGCGACGAAATCGGCTTGGGCGGCGGTGTCGGCAAGGGGGGTGGTGCCTGCGTCGATGTACACGGCGGTGTGTTGGTTTTGCAGGGCTTGCCCCACCCATGCTTGCAGGATGTGGCTTTTGCCTGAGCCTTGCTCGCCCCAGATGTAGAGAAATTGGTCGTGCTCTTGTTGCAGGATGTAGATGAGCTCGGCGTTGGCGTTGCCGAGCAGTTTGTCGAAACGGGGATAGGCGGGGTCGTTGAAATCAAAGGCGGTTTGTTGCACGGTGGGATGGGGTGTTTGCAAGATGGCGGGATGGGGGATTGTAATGTTTTGTGAAGGGGGGTGCAAAGGTTTCAGGCTGCCTTGGGGGGATAAGGCAGCCTGAAAATGGGGTTGCACTTTGTGGTTGGCTTTGGGTGTAGTGCTTACCTTTTCGCCTTATCGCGGCGAGCGACTTACTTTCTTTGCTTCGCCAAAGAAAGTAAGCAAAGAAAGGCGACCCCGACGTGCAGGTCTGCTTCGCAGACTTCCCTCACTGCGCATCCTTTTTTCGGCGCGTGCGAACTAGCCGCACTTCGTGCGTCGTCGGACAAGCGCACGCTTGTTTCCGAAAAAAGAATACTGCGTTCGGCTGAACGTAGGGGAGGGGCAGTAGTATCAAACGTAGCTGATAAATTAGGTAGCCTGCGGAGCGTAGCGGAGTTGCGAAGCTAAAATCAATTTATAGTTAATCAAATTAAAAAGCATCCAATAAAACCTCTTTAAAAGACGCACCA
>CAJPSG010000076.1 GCA_905373195.1 Kingella oralis | reverse complement strand
TCAACCGCCTCACGCCCAGCAGCAGCAAAAGCATAACCATAGGCAGCCTGAAAACGCGCACCCAAGCCTACACCCTGCGCCACGACAACGACCAAATCTTCCTCGCCCTTGCCAGCGATTTAGGCAACGTGCCCGCGCTGATTCGCTACAACGTGGGCGGCAAAAAATACAGCCTCACGCTCAAAGCCGTGCAAATGGATGGGCAGCCCGCGCCAGCGCAATAGGCAGCCTGAAACGGCAAATTCACTATTCAACACCACATCCAAAGGAACACACCATGCAAAGCCTTTATCTCCCCATCAAATACGCCCACCTGTTTTTCGTTACGATAACCATCATCCTGTTTAACCTACGCTTTTGGATACGCACCATGCAGCCTGAAAAGCCGCTGCCCGTTATCCTGCGCGTGCTGCCGCACATTAATGACTCCCTGCTGCTGTTTACAGGCATGCTGATGATGCAAATTGTGCCGTGGCAGCCCTTTGGCGCAAACAAATGGCTGGGCGTGAAACTGCTGCTGGTGCTGGCTTATATTTTTGTCGGCGCATTTTGCCTACGCGCCACGCCCCGCAGCGGCAAATGGTTTGGACTGTATGGCGTGGGGATGGTGATTGTTGCCACGATTATTTATTTGGCGCATTGGAAGCCATTGTGAAGCCGCTGTAAACAGAGGCAGCCTGAAAAGACGAAAACACGTTTTGCAATAAAACAAAACGTGTTTTTTGTTGTGCAACGTTTTCAGGCTGCCCAAGCAAAGAGGCAGCCTGAAAACCATCTCGCCTACACTACCCCATAGCGTGCGCGATATGCCTGCATCGGCTCAACAAACTGCGCCAATTCTGCGCTGCCGTCTTGTTCCAGCAGGGCAAATAAATCCAACAAGTTAGCAATGGCGACTACGGGCAGCCCGTATTGTTGCTGCACTTCTTGCACGGCGGACAATTCGCCCGTGCCTTTTTCCATGCGGTCTAGCGCGATGGCAACGCCTGCGGGGGTTGCGCCTGCTTGTTGGATAAGATTGACGCTTTCGCGCACGGATGTGCCTGCGGAGATGACATCATCGATAATCAGCACGCGCCCTTGAAGCGGTGCGCCCACCAGCGTGCCGCCTTCGCCGTGGTCTTTGGCTTCTTTGCGGTTGTAGGCAAAGGGGACGTTGATGCCGCGTTCGGCAAGCATCATGGCGGTGGCGGCGGCGAGGATGATGCCTTTGTAGGCGGGGCCGAACAGCATATCAAACTGAACTTGGCTCTCTACAATGGCTTGGGCGTAGAACTTGGCCAGCGCGAGGGTGGACGCGCCGTCGTTGAACAAGCCTGCGTTGAAAAAATAGGGCGATTGGCGGCCTGCTTTGGTGGTGAACTCGCCGAATTTGAGTACGTTTTGGCGCAGGGCAAATTGGAGAAAATCTTGGCGGAAATGGGTCATGGTGTTGTCCTTATACGTTGGGGTAGAGTTGGCAATATTGGGTGTTGTCCTCGCTGCTGTCGTCTGGGGGAAGCGGTGATTGGGGACGGATTGGATTGGGGGGACAACGAGTTGCGTGGAGGGCGAACTGAGGCAGCCTGAAAACATAATTGGCGGCTTGGCTGGTTTTCAATCTTGTGCGTTGCGCTGCAAGATACCCCTGAGCTTTGCATAAGTTCGCATGGCTAAATCAAAGATTTGAACAAAGGGGCAAGGCTGTCTATGTTTTAGAGAGGGGTAAATCATGAATATGGCGGCAGTAAGCAAGCAATTCATATTGTTGCCCTAGCTCGTGCTGCAATCGCTCAAACAGTATTTTCCCTTGATACATAAATAATTGCTCGGCATGGGCATCGGGGAAACCTGAATGGATGGGGTCGTTCCAATTTAAGGTTTGGTCATATTGCGCTGCCCAATCCAGCAGGGCTTGGGTTAATGCTGGCGAAAGAGGCAGCTCGCTTGGGTTGAGGTTTCTGGGTTCATCGCCGATTGCCCACAAGGGGAAACAGCCATAATCTGCCATCAGTTTGATTTTCATTTTGCTGAAAAGGCAGCCTGAAAATGTGATGAGTGATTTTCAGGCTGCCTCTCCTTTATCTGCGCCGTTTGCCACTATTGGGCAACGCCATATCCGCCCATTTCAAAATGGCGGCAACTTCGGCGGGGTTGAGCTCGTAAAACTGCCCGCGTTTCAAGCGGTTGGGCAGCCCGATGGGGCCAAAGCCCACGCGCACCAAGCGGCTTACGGTTAAGCCGATGTGTTCAAAAATGCGCCGCACTTCGCGGTTGCGTCCTTCTTTGATGACCACGTTGTACCATTTGTTTGCGCCCTCGCCGCCCTGCTCGCTGATGCGCTCCACCTGCGCCACGCCGTCTTCCAGCATGATGCCTTGCGTGAGCTGCTGCATTTGCTCGCGGCTGACTTCACCCAACACGCGCACGGCGTATTCGCGCTGCACTTCAAATTTGGGGTGGGCAAAGCGCTGCACCAATTCGCCCGATGTGGTCAAAATCAGCAAGCCGCTGGTGTTGATGTCCAGCCGCCCGATGGCGACCCAGCGGCTGCTGGCGGCTTGCGGCAGGCGGTCAAAAATGCTCACGCGCCCTTGCGGGTCGTCGCGCGAAACAATTTCGCCTTCTTGTTTGTAATACAAGATGATGCGCGGCAGGCGGTCTGCCCATTTGAGCTTGATGGCGTTGCCTTTTACGGTTACTTGGTCGTCGGGCGAGACTTTGTCGCCCAGCTGCGCGGTTTTGCCGTTGATTTGCACCCAGCCGTTGCCAATCCATTTTTCCATTTGGCGGCGCGAGCCTGCGCCTGATGCGGCGAGAATTTTTTGCAGCCGTTCGGGCTCTTGGCGCGAGAGATCGGCGCGTTGTTCTTTTAGGAACTCGGCGCGTTGTTGGATTTTTTGGTTGGGGGCGCGCACGATGAGTTTTTTGGCGCGGGCAACGCGTTGCTTGACGGGATTTTCGGCTGGGCTGCGCTCGGTTTGATTGCGCCGAAACTCGCTACGTTCGTTTTCAGGCTGCCTTTGGGCGTGAGGTTTACCTGTTTTCAGGCTGCCTTTGGATTTATTGGCTGATGCGGTTTTACGCGCGGGTTTGTTGGCGGAAATGTCGTCAAGATAATGGCGTTTGGATTTTTTGGGCATGGTGGATCTCCGTAACGGTTGTGCGCTGGGGTGCGTTGTTATGCTGCTGATTTGGGTTTTCAGGCTGCCTTGTGTGCATCCATAAAGGCAGCCTGAAAATGAGTGCAGCGAGTTTCGGCGTAGCCAAAACAACATAGCGAAAAACCGTTCTTCTGCGGTGCGCTAACACGGCAGGATGGGTTAATCAAAAGGTGGCGTATTGTAGCGGATAACGGCAAAGGCAGCCTGAAAATTAGAACCTGTATTCATTATTTGCATGGGCAGATTTGATGACATAAAAGCGTGAATACAAGGCAAAAAGCGCAGTAAGGTTGGACACCTTGCGAGCATTTTTAACGCAGTAGTCGCGTTTTTAGGGCATGAAAGATGCCTATGCAAATAGTGAAGAATACAGGTTCTTAGCTTTCAGGCTGCCTGATTGCATCATGGCAATGCGGTTTCCAGCATGTGCCATAGCGCGGTTTGGCTAAACATATCATTATGCCCCGCAGGCAATTCGTGATACTGCGCGCGTTCGCCCAAGGTTTGCGCCAGCCGTTGCCCGTGTGCAGCGGGAATCAGCGTGTCGTGCGTGCCGTGGAAAATCAGCACCTGCGTGTTGGGCGTGGTGGCGAGATAGTCGGCGGTGGGCAGCGGATATTTAATCAGAAACGGCGGCACAAACGGCATTTTGTCGCGGATTAAATCACGCAGGCGAAAATAAGGCGAAATCAACACCAGCTTGGGCGATTGCAGTTGCGCGGCAACGTGCGCCGCCATGCCGTTGCCAATGGAATTGCCCACCACGATGATTTGCTCGGCGGGGAAACTTTGCCGCACATACTGCGCCATGCGCTCGGCATCGGCGAGCAAATCGACTTGGCTGTGGATTTGCCCGCTGCTTTTGCCGTAGCCGCGATAGTCAAACGCATAGCTGTCGTAGCCCAGCTCGGCAAAGCGTTGTGCCACTTCGCCCCAGCTATCCAGCGCGCCTGCGTTGCCGTGGAAAAACAAAATTGCGCCTTTGCTGTGGGCATGGGGCGGGCGAAAATGCAGCCCGTTCAGCACCGCGCCGTTTACGGGCAAGGCGATTTCTTCATGTGGCAGCCTGAAAGCGTAGGCGTAGTGGGCGGGGAGTTTGCTGGGGTGGAACAGCAGGTTTTCTTGTTGGAAATAGAGCACGCATAACACGGCGGCATAGAGTGCGGCAAGCCATGCGAATAGTTGGCAAAGGCGGGTTTTCATGTTTTCAGGCTGCCTCTGCCATTTGCATGGCTTGTTTAATATCCACGGCAACAATGCGCGACACGCCTTTTTCCTGCATGGTTACGCCAATTAACTGCTCTGCCATTTCCATGGTGAGGCGGTTGTGCGAGATGTAAAGAAACTGGGTTTGGGCCGACATTTCTTTCACCAGTTGGCAAAAGCGGCTGGTGTTGGCATCGTCCAGCGGGGCATCTACTTCGTCCAGCAGGCAAAACGGCGCGGGGTTTAGGCTAAACAGCGCAAACACAAGGCTCATGGCGGTGAGGGCTTTTTCGCCGCCGCTCAATAGGTGGATGGAGCTGTTTTTCTTGCCTGTGGGGCGCGCCATGATGCTGATGCCTGCGCTGAGCGGGTCACTGTCGGTGAGCTGCAAGGTGGCTTCGCCGCCGCCAAACAGCGTGGGGAAGATGCTTTGCATTTTGGCGTTAACCGCGTTGAAGGTGTCTAAAAAGCGGGCTTTGGTTTCGTTGTCAATTTGGGCGATGGCTTCTTCTAGCAAGGCGATGGCGTTTTGCACGTCTTCGCTTTGGCTACGGTAATACGCATCGCGCTGCTGGGCTTCGGCAAGCTCATCCAGCGCGGCAAGGTTCACCGCGCCGAGTGCTTCAATTTGCGCCAGCAGGCTGTTGATATGCTGCGACAAGGCTTTCAGGCTGCCTGAATGTTGGGCAGCGGCAAGGGCGGCTAAATCGGCGCCGCGCTCGGTAAGCTGCTCGTGATAGCGCTGGGCGTTGAGCTCGGCTTGTTGTTGTTGCAACAGCGCGTTTTGCACGGCAGCCTGAATCTGCGGCAATTCGGCGGCGATGGCTTGGGCTTGTTGGAACAAATCTTGCCCTTGCGCTTGGGTGTGCACCAGAGTTTCTTGCGCGCTGGCGATGCGCTCGGCAAGCTCGGCGCTGGCTTGTTGGGCAATCAGCAGTTGCTCGGCAAGCTCGGTGCTGGCTTCGTCGGCTTCTTGCGCGAGCGCGGCTTCTTCTATGCGCTGCTGCCAGTCTTGCTGTTGCAGCAAAATTTGCGCGGCTTGCTCGGCAAGGCTGTCGGCGCGTTGTTGGATTTTGTGTTGTTCCAACTCGGCTGCGCCGTATTGGCGATTGGCTTCCAGCAAGGCAAGCTGGGCGGTTTTCAGGCTGTGTTGTTGGTTTTTCAGGCTGCCTGATAGGGTGTCAAATTGGTGTTCCAACTCGGCGAGCGCGTGAACAAGGGTTTCGCTGTCTTCGGCTAGGCTGTCGCTTTGTTGGGCAAGCAGTTCTATTTCGTCTTGCAACTGGGCTTGCTCTTGGGCAATGTGTTCGCGGCGAAGCTGGGCTTGGTTGCTGCGTTCGGTAAGCTGGTTGGCGTGGTTTTGCGCGTGTTGCAGTTGGCTTAACAGCTCGCGGTATTGCGCTTGGGCTTGGTCGTGCGCGGCTTCGGCTTGGTCTAGCGCGGTTTGCGCTTCTTCGGCTTGCTGTTGGGCGGCGGCAAGCTGTGGGGCAAGTGCAGCAAGTTGCGCGACGAGTTCGTCGTGCTGGGCTTTTTGCTGAATCAGGTTTTGGCTACTGGCTTCGTTGTAGAGCGTGATGCTGTGCCTGTCCACGCGGTGCCCTTGCGGCGTGAGCCATGTTTGCTGCGGGGCAAGTTCGCTTTGGTGGGCGATAGCGTAGTCCAAATCGGGCGCGCACAGGATGCCGTCTAGCCAGTCGTGTAAGGCAGCCTGAAAATCTTTATGCGCTTGGATTTGGTTGAACACGCATTTGGGCAGCGATGTGCAGCGCGTGGC
>CAJPSG010000075.1 GCA_905373195.1 Kingella oralis | reverse complement strand
TTGGTGAAATAGCGCGGGGTCAAGCGGTAAACAAGCGGTTTCAGGCTGCCTCAATCAACTTAGCCCAACCAACACCCAAACCACCGCAATGCTAAACACCGCCGCAATCAAATCATCCAGCATCACGCCCAGCCCGCCGCTTACGCGCTGGTCAAACCATTTAATCGGCGGCGGCTTCACCGCATCAAAAAAGCGAAACACCGCAAACGCAATCGTCCACCAGCCCAAACCCTGCGGCACGCACGCATAAATCAGCATCATCGCCACAATCTCATCCCACACAATCCCGCCATAATCATGCACGCCCAGCGCGCGCTCGGTTACATTGCAAATCCAAATACCGATAAAAAACAACGCAATGCACAGCAAGCCCAACGCCAGCTTGCTCATGCCACAGCCCAACAGCAGCCCCGCAATAAACACCGCAGGCAGCGTGCCCACCGTGCCGGGCGCTTTGGGCGCAAGCCCCGTGCCAAAGCCAAATCCAACGAAACACACAGGGCGTTGCCACAGCCACGCCCAAGTAACCGCAAAAGCAGGTTTTTGTTTTGCCATAAAGCCATTCCTTGTGAACTCGTTTTCAGGCTGCCTAATCTACTACCCAAGGCAGCCTGAAAACCATTAAAATCAGCCCAATCATACCACCACCCAAGAAAGGACAAAACATCATGGCGATTCTGATTACAGGCGCATCCGCAGGTTTTGGCGCAGCCATGTGCCGCGCATTTGTGCAAGCAGGTTATCCCGTTATCGGCGCAGCCCGCCGCGCAGACAAACTCGCTGCCTTGCAAAACGAGCTGGGCTTTATGTTTCAACCGCTAGAAATGGACGTGAGCGACAAAAATTCCGTCAATATCGCCCTTGCCAGCCTTGCCCAGCTTCCCGAAGCCTTCCAAAGCATAGACTGCCTAATCAACAACGCAGGGCTTGCCCTCGGGCTAGACCCCGCCCATCAAGCCAGCTTTGAAGACTGGGAAACCATGGTGCAAACCAACGTGCTCGGGCTGATTTACCTCACCCGCCAAGTGCTGCCGCAAATGGTGGAGCGCAATCAGGGCTACATCATCAACATCGGCTCCATCGCAGGCACTTACCCCTATGCAGGCGGCAATGTTTACGGCGCAACCAAAGCCTTTGTGCGCCAATTCAGCCTGAACCTGCGCGCCGATTTGGCCGGCAAAAACATCCGCATCACCAACATAGAACCAGGGTTATGCGGCGGCACCGAATTTTCCAACGTCCGCTTCAAAGGCGACGAAGAGCGCGTAAACAAACTCTATGAAAACGTGGATTACCTGCGCGCCGAAGACATCGCCCGCACCGCCCTATGGCTCTACCAATGCCCTGCGCACATGAACGTCAACGCCATAGAAATCATGCCCGTTGCCCAAACCTTTGCCGCCCACACCGTAACGCGCAAAACCGCGCCAGAGGACAATACTGCTGACAACACTGTCGCCCACAACGCCGACAACCAAGCCCAACACAAAGGCTTGTTTGGTAAGCTGGCATCGTTGTTTAAATAATATTTTCAGGTTGACTGAGAACCTGTTCAAAATTTCTGCGCGAGCTGTCCGCTGATGCAGATTGGTTGCAGGGCAAGGCGCAAAACGCAGGCAATAGCGAGACTATTGTCAAGTTTTGCAACGCAGCCATGCAGCCAAGATGCGTTAGCGGCAGCCGCGCAGAGATTTTGAACAGGTTCTAAACTATTCAGGCAGCCTGAAATTTGCTAATATGCCGCCCGTTTCAACACCGTCAAAAAGGAAAACAAAATGGCTCGCATGGTTCATTGTGTCAAACTCGGCAAAGAAGCCGAAGGCATGAAATTCCCTCCGCTGCCCAACGCGCTGGGCAAACGCATCTTTGAAAACATCTCGCAAGAAGCATGGGACGCATGGACGCGCCATCAAACCATGCTCATCAACGAAAACCGACTCAGCCTCGCCGACCCCCGCGCCCGCGAATATTTATCGCAACAAATGGAAAGCTATTTCTTTGGCGATGGCGCAGACAAAGTGCAAGGCTACGTTCCCATTGAAGAACCCAAATAGGCAGCCTGAAAAAATAAGCAGCCTGAAAACTCTTTGCACGAATTTTCACGCAAAGAGTAGTCAAAACAGCAAAAATGCGGTTAAAATTCGCAAACTCAAAAGTAGAGAAACCACTCTATACAACACTTGATAGAGATTATTCAAACCGCCGTAAGGCATTTTTTTAAGGACGAACATAATGTCAGTTGAACAAAAAGTTAAAAGCATCGTAGCCGAGCAACTAGGCGTGGCCGAAAGCGAAGTGAAAAACGAATCATCATTCCAAGACGACTTGGGCGCAGATTCGCTGGACACCGTAGAATTGGTAATGGCTTTGGAAGAAGCCTTTGGTTGCGAAATCCCTGATGAAGACGCAGAAAAACTCACCACCGTTCAAGCTGCGATTGATTACGTTAATTCCAAACAAGCGTAAGCCATTTTTGGCAAAACAGCCTCTGATTTTCAGGCAGCCTTGCCCAAATCAGGGGCTGTTTGGCTAAACCTACATTACAAAAAGAGAATCCCATGACTCAACGACGCGTTGTTATCACAGGTTTAGGACAAGTATCGCCCGTGGGCAATGACGTGCCCAGCGCGTGGCAAAACCTGCTGGCAGGCAAAAGCGGCATCGGCAAAATCACCCGATTTGACGCTTCCGACATCGCCTGCCAAATCGCAGGCGAAGTAAAAGATTTTGATGTAACCCAATACATCCCCCCCAAAGAAGCCCGTCGCATGGATGCCTTTATCCACTACGGCATCGCAGGTGCGATGCAAGCCATCGCTGATGCCCGTTTGGACGAGTTTGCCGAGTTGGATAAAGACCGCGTGGGCGTAAACATTGGTTCGGGCATCGGTGGTTTGCCCGCCATTGAAGCCACCGCCAACACCGTTGCCGCAGGCGGCGCGCGCAAAATCAACCCCTTTTTCATCCCCAGCTCGTTGATTAACCTGATTGCGGGACACGTTACCATCCTAAAAGGCTATCGCGGTCCCAGCTACGGCATGGTATCCGCGTGCACCACCAGCGCGCACGCCATCGGCGATTCCATGCGCATCATTCAATACGGCGATGCCGATGTGATGATTGCGGGCGGCGCAGAAGGCGCGGTGTGCACACTGGGCATCGGCGGATTTGCCGCCATGAAAGCCTTGTCCACCCGCAACGACGACCCCGCCGCCGCTTCCCGTCCGTGGGACAAAGACCGCGATGGTTTTGTGATGGGCGAGGGCGCAGGCGTGTTGGTGTTGGAAGAGTTGGAACACGCCAAACGGCGCGGCGCAACCATCTACGCCGAAATCGTGGGTTTTGGCGCAAGCTCTGATGCCTACCACATCACCGCGCCCAATATGGAAGGCCCCGCGCTGGCGTTATCCCGCGCGTTTAAAGATGCCAAGCTGCAAGCCAGCGAAGTGAACTACATCAACGCGCACGGCACATCCACCCCCTTGGGCGATGCCAACGAAACCAACGCGATTAAAGCCGTGTTGGGTGAACACGCGAAAAAAGTGTTGATTAGCTCCACCAAATCCATGACGGGGCACTTGCTCGGCGCAGCAGGCGGCGTGGAAGCCGTTTACAGCGTGCTAGCCATCCGCGACCAAATCGCACCGCCCACCATCAACCTTGTAAACCAAGACCTTGAAGCCGGCTGCGATTTGGATTACTGCGCCAACGCAGCGCGCAAAGCCGATATTCGCGTGGCAGCATCCAGCTCGTTTGGCTTCGGCGGTACCAACGGCACGCTGGTGTTTAAGCGCTACGAGGATTGATGTTGAGCATAAGGAAAACCGCAAAGGCTTGGGCGTTTGCGGTTTTTTTGTGCGCGGGTAAGAGGCAGCCTGAAAATCAAAAAACATTGGGATGGTAAGCAATGCTGTTTTCAGGCTGTCTATGGGGCGCAATAGGCAGCCTGAAAAACAATTTCCGCCAACCCCTTGCCAAAACCTATCTATTTTAAGAATAATAAAAAAAAGAACATTCAGGCAGCCGCTACAAACAAAAGGCAGCCTGAAAATCAAAAATCCGTTTTCAGGCTGCCTTAACAAGAAACCGATTACCGCACAAAAGCAGCCTGAATCCTTATCTATCCACTTCATAAGCAGAACAACATCATGGCAAAAAATCTCCTTATCGTCGAATCTCCCAACAAAATCAAATCCATCAAAAAATACCTTGGCAGCGATTACGAAGTGCTCGCCTCGTTTGGGCACGTGCGCGACCTGATTAAGAAAAACGGCGCAGTCAATCCCGAAGACAACTTCGCCATGAAATACGAAATCCCCGCCAAATCCGCCAAACACGTGGACGAAATCGTGAAAGCCGCCAAGCAAGCCGACACCATCTATCTCGCCACCGACCCTGATAGAGAAGGCGAGGCGATTTCATGGCACATCGCCGAAATTCTCAAATCCAAACGCGGCATGGCAAACATCGGCGAAAAACTGCAACGGGTTGTCTTCCACGAAGTAACCCCCAAAGGCGTGCAAGAAGCCATCCAACACCCGCGCGGGCTAGACATCAACCTTGTGGACGCGCAGCAAGCCCGCCGCGCGTTGGACTACTTAGTCGGCTTCAATCTCTCGCCCTTGCTGTGGAAAAAAATTCGCCGTGGCTTATCCGCAGGGCGCGTGCAAAGCCCTGCTTTGCGTTTGATTTGCGAACGCGAAAACGAAATCCGCGCCTTTGAAACCCAAGAATATTGGTCTATTCACATGGACAGCCACAAAGGACGCACCAAATTCAGCGCCAAGCTCACCCAATGGCAAAACACCAAACTAGAACAATTCTCCCTGCCCAACGAAGAGAGCCAAGCCGCCATACTTGCCGCGCTGCAAGGCAAAGAAGCCCGCGTTGCCGAAGTCATCAAAAAGAAAGCCACGCGCAAGCCCGCCGCGCCGTATACCACATCCACCATGCAACAAGATGCCGTGCGCAAACTCGGTTTCACCACCGACCGCACCATGCGCACCGCCCAGCAGCTATTTGAAGGCATAGACGTAGGGCAGGGCGCAGTGGGCTTGATTACCTATATGCGCACCGATAGCGTAACCCTATCGCAAGATGCCATCACCGAAATCCGCCACTATATTGACAACCAAATCGGCGCGGACTACCTGCCCAACAGCCCCCGCGTATACAAAACCAAATCCAAGAACGCCCAAGAAGCGCACGAAGCCATCCGCCCCACCTCCGTTTACCGCACGCCCGAAAGCGTCAAACCGTTCCTTTCCGCCGACCAATTCAAGCTCTACCAGATGATTTGGCAGCGCACCGTTGCCTGCCAAATGGTAGAAGCCAAATTTGATGCTACCACCGTGGATATTGCCGTGGGCGACGGCATTTTTCGCGCCACAGGGCAAGTGCTGGTGTTTGCAGGCTTTTTAAGCGTTTACCAAGAAGGCGCGGACGAAGACGACAACGCCGATGAAAATAACAAAAAACTGCCTGAAATGGCAGTAGGCGACGCGCTCCCCGTGGATAACCTATACGGCGAACAACATTTCACCCAGCCACCACCACGTTTCAACGAAGCCACGCTCGTTAAAGCCCTAGAAGAATACGGCATCGGCCGCCCCTCCACCTACGCCAGCATCATCAAAACGCTGAAAGACCGCGAATATGTGATTGTAGAACAACGCCGCTTCCTGCCCACCGACACGGGCGAAGTAGTCAATCGATTTCTAACCGAACATTTCAAACAATATGTGGATTACAACTTCACCGCCAAACTAGAAGACCAGCTAGACGAAATCGCAGGCGGCAAACGCCAATGGATTCCCGTGATGGACACCTTCTGGCAAGGCTTCCACAAACAAGTGGAAGAAAAAGAAGGCATAGAACGCGCCAAATTTACCACCGAAGAGCTAGACGAAACTTGCCCCAAATGCGGCAATCACAAGCTGCAAATCAAATTCGGACGCGCAGGACGCTTCATTGCCTGCGCAGGCTACCCAGAATGCGATTACACCCGCAATGTAAACGAAACCGCCGAGCAAGCCGCCGCCCGCATCGCCCAAGACGAAGCCATGCAAGCCGAGTTAAACGGGCGACAATGCCCACAATGCGGCGGGCAACTCGTTTACAAAAACAGTCGCAC
>CAJPSG010000074.1 GCA_905373195.1 Kingella oralis | reverse complement strand
TTTCAGGCTGCCTATTTTGTTGCGCCTGCCAAGCGTTGCCGCATTTGTTCAAACAGGCAGATGGTGGCGGCTTGGGCGATGTTGAGCGATTCCACTGCGCCTTGCATGGGGATTTTAACCGTGGCGGTAGCTGCGGCAAGGATGTCGGGCGACACGCCGTTGCCCTCGTTGCCAAAAATCCATGCCGATGGTTGGCGCAAGTCTAAGTCGTACAGCGAAAAATTATTGCGTTCGGTGAGCGCGGTGGCGAGGGTGCGCTGGGGGTAGCTTGCCAACCAGTCGCGCAGGTTCACGCGCTCGTGCAGCGTAAGCACAAAATGCGCGCCCATGCCCGCGCGCAACACTTTGGGCGAATAGGCATCGGCGCAGCCCGCGCCCAGCACCACATGGCGGATGCCCGCCGCCGCTGCGCTGCGCAACACCGTGCCCACGTTGCCCGCATCTTGCACCGCGTCTAACACGATGCAGTCGTCGCGGGCGGGCGACGCGGGCGGTGGCAGCGCAATCAGGCTGATGATGTCGTCGGCATTATCTAGCGTGCTGATTTTTTGCAGCAAATGGGGCGCAACGGGCGTGATGCGGTTTTCAGGCAGCCTTGCCATCAGCGCGATGGTTTCAGGCTGCCTTAATTTTGGCTCGGGGATATAGACCTGCTGCGGCGTGTTGCCTGCGTCCAAATAGGCGGCGAGTAGATGCGCCCCTTCCAGCGCGGCTTGCTGGTGTTCGCGGCGGTGCTTAGTGGCGGTTAGGATTTTGGCAAGGTGTTTGAGCTGGGGGTTTTGCGGAGATTGGAGGGTGGGCATGGCGGTTTGGGGTGGAAAAGGCAGCCTGAAAATGGCGGTGCTAAGGTTTTCAGGCTGCCTTCGAGCTGCGTTAATGCAGCCTGAAAAGGGTATTGAGCGGGGTTAAGCTGGTGAACAAGATTTTCAGGCTGCCTTTTATGGTTAAGCAAAATAAACACAGTACAAGCAAAGTGTGTGGCGCACATCGCACACCGTTTAGCCATGTTCGCAATAAATGGTGCGTGGCAGAGCCGCACGCTACGCTGTTGCTGCTGTATCGGCTGTTAAGGCAGCCTGAAAACGGTAAATGGTATTTGGGTAACGTGAACAAGTGAACAAAATGTTGGTGGCGGGTTTTCCCTGTTTTCAGGCTGCCTTTTCGCCTACACCAGAGGCAGCCTGAAAACAAATAATCAGCCAAAAAACCCCATCTTCACTTGAATCAATTTTTCCAACTCGCGCGACACGCGACGGCGGGAAACGAATAGCACCAGCCTGTCGCCATCGGCAAGGATTTGGTCGTGGTGTCGCCCCATGATGACTTCGTCGTCGCGCACGATGGCGGCGATGTGGCAGGCGGAGGGCCATTTGATTTCGTCCACGCGCCGCCCCACCAGCGATGAGGTGGTGCGGTCGCCGTGAACCACGGCTTCTATCACTTCGGCTGTGCCGCGCCGCAGCGGGTAGATGGCGGCGATGTCGCCACGGCGCACATGGGCAAGCACGCTGCCAATGGTGATTTGGTGCGGCGAAACGATGATGTCCAGCTGGTTGCCTGTGAGCAAATCCACATAGCGGGCGCGGTTGATGACGCTGATGACGCGTTTTGCGCCGAGGTTTTTGGCGAGCAGACCTGCCATGATATTGTTTTCATCATCGTTGGTTAGGGCGCAAAACACGTCAATTTCGTTGATGTATTCGCGCGTGAGCAGGCTTTCATCGGTGGCAGAGCCGTACAATACCAGCGTATTGTCTAGCTGCTCGGCAAGCCATTCGGCGCGTTGGGCATCTTCTTCAATGATTTTGATGTTGAACTTGTGTTCCATTTTTTTTGCCAGCCGAAAGCCCACGTTGCCGCCGCCCGCAATCATCACGCGGTGGTTGGATTGGTTGTATTCAAACAGCACATACATCACCGCCGCCATGTGTTTGGAGGCGACCATAAAGGCGATTTCGTCGGCTTCTTCAATCACGGTTTCAGGCTGCGGCACAATCAGGCGTGTGTTGCGGTAGATGGCGGAGATTTGGCAATCTAGGGTTTCGCCCAGTTGCGCGTTGATTTGAAACAGCGTTTTGCCGATGATCCAGTCGCCTGCTTTGGCTTCGGCAACCACCATGCGCACTTTGTCGTGGGCAAAGGGCAGCACTTGCAAGGCGCGTACATAGCTTAATAAGCCTGCGATGTGTTCGGTGAGCAGATGCTCTGGGTGGATGGAATCGGTGATGTCAAAGGCTTTGAGGCTGGTGGATAGGGTGTCGGGGTCTTGGTCGGTTTCGCCGTATTCTTGGTAGGCAGAATTGCGCACGCGGGCGATGCGCTGGGGGATGTTGAACAGCGTGGCGGCGAGTTTGCAGGCAACGAGGTTGGTTTCGTCGCTGCGGGTGAGCGCGAGCAGCATATCAGTGTCGGGCGCGCCTGCTTGTTCCAGCAAAACGGGCGAGGCGGCGTTGCCCACCAGCGTTTGCACATCCAAGCGGCTGGCGATGTTTTTCAGGGCTTGTTCATTGGTATCAACGATGGTTACATCGTTGTTGGGCATGGTGGCGAGTTCTTCGGCAATGGCGGAGCCGACTTGTCCGCAGCCTAAAATCAGGATTTTCACGGGCGGTTTGAAGTGGGTTGCAAAAGGGGAAATTATACCGAAATATTTTCAGGCTGCCTTTGGGCGGGATGGTTTTCAGGCTGCCTATTGGGAACAAATATTGAGAACAAATAGGCAGCCTGAAAATGGAAATAAACAGGTTTCGCGGCGGCGCAAAAGCGTTTTCAGGCTGCCTCCATCATGCGGATAAGGCAGCCTGAAATCCATTGTTCACATCACCAACACACTCAACGCAGGCAAATTGGCAAAACTCTCTTGCCGAATAATCGTGCAAAAATCGTTGATATACGCGCGATTGGCATCTCCCTCGCGCATCGCCGCGTAAAGCTCGCTTTGCAAGGGCTGCTCGCCAATCGGGCGATGCACCACATAATTTTTCTCCACATACGGCATCACCGCCCAATAAGGCAACGCCGCAATGCCGCGCTTGCTGGCAACCAGTTGCACAATGGTAATCGTCAGCTCGCTGTTGCGCCGCTTGGGGTGGATGCCGCGCGGCAGCAGTACTTTTTTCAGCAAATCCAGCATATCATCGGGCACGGGATAGGTAATCAATGTTTCATCCATAAAATCCTCCGCCTGCCACACAGGCTTGTTGGCAAGCGGATGGTCTGGCGCGCAAATGCCCACCATTTCATAAGCAAACAGCGGCTGATACGCCACCCCCGCTTGCGGCGCGGCTTCCGACACAATGGCAAAATCCGCACGATGAGATAGCAGCAGCGCCACAGGGTCGGCCTGAAAGCCCGACACAATATCCAATTCCACCTGCGGCCATTGCGGGCGAAACACGCCCATCGCAGGCATCAGCCAATCAAAACAAGTGTGGCATTCCACCGCAATGCGCAATTCGCCCGCCTCGCCTTGCACAATCTGCATCAAATCCCGCTCCGCCGCCGCCACGCGCGGTAGCAACTCATGCCCCAGTTTCAGCAACCGCTCGCCCGCTGGCGTGAAACGAATCGGCGAGGTTTTGCGCTCAAACAGCGGCGTGTCAAAATAAATTTCCAACGCGCGAAGTTGGTGCGACAACGCCGATTGCGTCAAAAACACCCGCTGCGCCGCCAGCGAAACGCTGCCCGTTTCCTCTAACGCCAGCAAAGTGCGCAAATGGCGCAGTTCAATAATGCTTTCTGTCATAAAAATCGCCCTAAATCACGAAAACACGATATTAAAAGAGTTTATCAATACGGGGAAGCCGTTTATTTTTGCTAACTGTTGTTAAATTACGTTTATGGAAAAGGTGCAAGCCGTTAGAACGCAATATATTTTCCCATCAAGAAATAATCTATTTCAAAAACGCCACTTTTTTCCTTTTTGGGTAAACCCTACAATGCACTCACTTTCTGAACAACAGCGCACTTGCAGTAAGCCATTTTCAATTAACCGTTGAAGCCGTTTTTCCTGAAACCGTATTTTTCAGCAAAAATAAATTGCTTATGATGCACACACTTTCAGGGCAGCCTTGCCCCTGTGTCCAAATCTTTGATTTGGGTATAAAGGGGTATGCTGCGAAGCAAGGCAGAAAACGCAAAGTTCAATTTAACCCTTTAATTTTTAGAGACAACACCATGAACAAAATCGTAGCAATCGCACTCGCAGCCGTTATTTCAACCAACGCAATGGCAGCCAAAATCATTGACCGCCCTGTGTCTAAACAACCCGACCACCAAGAAATTCCATCGTTGCAAGCGGTAAACACCGATTACGTTTCTTACCGCAATGATGACCGCGTGAAATTTATCTACGTTGGCGAGCAAGTTCGCGCCACCAACAACAAACCCGAACGCATCGGCAGCGACAAATAATTTCGCGGCAGCCTGAAACCATAAAGGCAGCCTGAAAACACAGTTCGCAAAGCTAAAACCACAAACAGCGTGGATAACCTTCCTTCCCTTGGGTTATCCACGCTGTTTTTGCTTCTGCTGCTTTTTACCCATAAATTAATGATGCACCAATAGAAAGGCAGCCTGAAAGTGGGTAACTAGGCTTTTCAGGCTGCTTTGAACCGCGTACACAGCAAAACTACACGCCCTACAGTATGCAGGCTACGCTTGCTTAAAACCATTTTCAGGCTGCCTCAACCTTCCCCATCGCCCCCAAAGGCAGCCTGAAACCCCGTTTTGGTTTAAAATACCCGTTTTCAAAATTTAACCAACAAGGAACAATCCATCATGTTAGACATCCAACTACTGCGCAACGATTTGGCAGGCGTGGCGGCGCGATTAGCCACGCGCGGTTTTGCGCTAGACACCGCCGCGTTTGAACAGCTGGAACACCAGCGCAAAACCCTGCAAGTGCAAAGCGAGGAAGCGCAGGCAAAAGTGAACACGCTGTCCAAGCAAATCGGCGAGCTGATGAAGCAGGGCAAGCGCGATGAAGCCGAGGCGGTGAAAGCCGAAGTGGCGCAGGTGAAAGCCTTGCAAGAGCAGCTCAACCAAGATTTGCCGCGCATTCAGGCTGCCTTGGATGATTTGCTGCTGCGTATCCCCAACCTGCCGCACGAGAGCGTGCCCGTGGGCAAGGATGAAACGGAAAACGTGGAAGTGCGCAAGGTTGGCACGCCTAAAACCTTTGATTTTGCAGTAAAAGACCATGTGGACTTGGGCGCGGCGTTGGGCTTGGATTTGGAAAAAGCAGCGGAATTGTCGGGCGCACGGTTTAGCCTGATGAAAGGCAAAGTGGCGCGGCTGCATCGGGCGTTGGCGCAGTTTATGCTGGACACGCACACGCAGCAGCATGGCTACACCGAATGCTACACGCCGTATATCGTGAGCGATGCCGCGCTGCTGGGCACGGGGCAGCTGCCCAAGTTTGCCGAGGATTTGTTCCACGTTACGCGCGGCGGCGACGAGAGCAAGCTGTCGCAATACCTGATTCCCACGGCGGAGGTTACGCTCACCAACATTGTGCGCGATGAGATTGTGGCGGAGAAAGATTTGCCGTTGAAGTTTACCGCGCATTCGCCTTGTTTTCGCAGCGAAGCAGGTTCGCATGGCAAGGACACGCGCGGCTTAATCCGCCAGCATCAGTTTGACAAGGTGGAGATGGTGCAAGTGGTGCAGCCTGAAAACTCGTATGCCGCGCTGGAAGAAATGGTGTCGCACGCGGAAAATATTTTGAAGCTGCTGGAACTGCCCTATCGCGTGATTACGCTGTGCACAGGCGACATGGGCTTTGGCGCGGCGAAAACGTATGATTTGGAAGTGTGGGTGCCCGCGCAAAACACCTACCGCGAGATTTCCAGCTGCTCCAACTGCGAAGATTTCCAAGCGCGGCGCATGAAAGCGCGCTTTAAAGGCGAAGACGGCAAAAACCGCTTGCTGCACACGCTCAACGGCTCGGGCTTGGCGGTGGGGCGCACGCTGGTTGCCGTGTTGGAAAACCATCAAAACGCCGACGGCAGCATCAACATCCCGCAGGCGTTGCGCCCCTATCTGGGCGGTTTGGAAAAATTGGAACCCTAAACCCGCCGATTGAAAACCCAAAGGCAGCTTGAAAACGGGATAATCCTTTTTCAGGCTGCCTATT
>CAJPSG010000073.1 GCA_905373195.1 Kingella oralis | reverse complement strand
TTCAGGGGGTGTGATGGTTTGATGATTGTGCAGCGATAAAGGCAGCCTGAAAAACGAGTGTTATGCGTTTTAGCTTCGCTCGTTTTAACTTCATTGAAGCCTACGGCTTTCAGGCTGCCTTAAACTTGCATCGCGTGCGCAGCAAAGCGGCACGCCCTACGCCATGCTTTGAACGCGGGCGCGGTGTTTGGGCAGCCTAAAAATCAAACCGCGCCCCCTACGGCTTGCTTGCAAGCCGTGCGCTTGCTGTTAAAAGCTAAAGATGTTTTAAAAAAGCGTTTTCAGGCTGCCTTTTTTGCATTGAGGCAGCCTGAAAACTTATGGCAATTGGGCGATGGATTGGGTTGTTCTAAATAGCATGGCTATTTTTGGGCAACGAGCCGTCGCCGCTCCATTGGCGTTTTTAAGCTGCCTCATTGCTTGGCTGCCTTGCTTTGCTGAAAACAAAAACACTCGCTCGGATTGCCCCCTTGCGAGTGTTTTTGTTTACACGATTATGGGCAGATTATGCGCCCCAAACTTCTTCGGCAATTTCGCGGATAAATTCCAGCTTGCGCCATTGTTCTTCTTCGGTGAGCACGTTGCCTTCTTCGGTGGAAGCGAAGCCGCATTGCGGGCTCAGGCAAAGCTGGTTGATGTCCACGTATTGGCTGGCTTCTTGGATGCGGTTGATGATGTCTTGCTTGTTTTCCAATTCGCCTGTTTTGCTGGTTACCAAGCCGAGCACGACTTGTTGGTCTTTGATGAAGCGCAGGGGTTTGAAATCGCCTGCGCGGTCGCTGTCGTATTCTAAATAGAAGCCGTCGATGCGGCAGCCGCCAAACAAGATTTCGGCGATGGGTTCGTAGCCGCCTGACGAGAACCATGTGGAGCGGAAGTTGCCGCGGCAGATGTGCATGGTGAGCGCCATATCGGCTGGGGCGGCAGCGCGGATGTCGTTGAGCATTTGCACATAGCGGCGGGCGGTGGCATCCACGTTTACGCCTTGCGATGCGTAGAGGGCGCGTTTTTCTTCGGAGCAGAATTCGCCCCATGAGGTGTCGTCTAGTTGCAAAATGCGGCAGCCTAAATCGTAAAACGCTTTTACGGCTTGGATGTACACGGCAGTGAGGTCGGCAAAAAGCTGCTCTTGGTTATCGGCGTACACGGGCGGCAATTTGGGCTCGGCGGTGCGCACGCAGGTGATCAGGTGCAACATGCTGGGCGATGGGATGGTGAATTTAACGGGATAACCACCTGCTTCGGCGTGCAAGCGTTTGTAGTGTTCCAAGAAGGGATGCACGTTGGGCCATTGGATTTTGTCAATGATTTCTAGGGTTACGGGGCGGTGCATATGGGCTTTGAATTGCGTGCTGTATGTGTCGGTGTCGCGCAGCTCCACGCCAATCAGTTCAAACAGAAAATCCAAATGCCACCATGTGCGGCGAAATTCGCCATCGCTCACGGCGGGCAGCCCGATGGCTTTTTGTTTTTCTACGATTTTGTGGATTTCGGCATCTTCCACAGCGTGCATGGCTTCCATGCTGCATTCGCCGCAGGCGCATTGGCGGCGGGCTTGCTTCAAGGCTTCGGGGCGCAAAAAGCTGCCAACGATGTCAAAGCGATAAGGGGCGCGGGTGCGCGGGGTGGCGGCGGGGAACAGTTGGCTCATGGCATTTCCTTTGGTAGGGGTTAGTGAAACGTGAGATGCGGGGAGTATAGCAGTTTCAGGCTGCCTTATGCTTTGAGGCAGCCTGAAAATGGGTTAAGCGATTAGCTGGGCTTTGCAAACTGCGTCATCGCTTGTAAACAGGAATTGCGCTCCGCCAAAGGCAGCCTGAAACTCATTTTCAAGCCAGCGCACGGCTTGCAAGCAAGCCGTAGAAACGCGGGGCAGCGTTTCAGGCTGCCTCAACCATCCCGCCCGCGTTGAGGCAGCCTGAAACCCAATCTATCCAGCAAAAAAAATCGTTTGGCTCAACACCAAGCCATTTTATTTTTTCAGGCTGCCCTATGGCGCAGAGGCAGCCTGAAAAGCGTTAAACGATTAGCTAGATGTCGCAAAGCATGCCATCGCTTGTAAACAAGAATTGCGCCTTATCAAAGGCAGCCTGAAACCCCATTCCACCCAAATAAAACCACTCTCATTTTTCAGGCTGCCTCCATCCGCCCCGCCCCCCAAAGGCAGCCTGAAAGCGCAAAAAATGCTATGATACGCCCCTTTCAATTCCCCCGAAAAATCAAGCCCATGATGGAAATAATAATGACAGCTCTGCGTTTTCTTTCTCAAAGCGTCAGCGGTCTTGCCGTTGCCTTTTTAGCCGCCTGCGCCTCGCATCACATCGCACCCACCGTGCAAGAGCAGCCCCTGCCGCCCGTGTCGGGCGAAGCGGCGTTTTCGCATCCCAATATGCGCCCCGCGCAGTCGGCAGAACAAGCCCTGCAAACCTACGGCGTGTATGAAAGTGTGTTAGCCGCCGCCAAAAATGGCGACGACATCCAGCCCGCCCAATTTCTCGCCCAACAAAGCCAAAGCGCGATGGGCGAAAGCGTGCGCAACGAATGGCTCAAAAGCCTAGCCAAGCGCGGGCAAACCGCCACCTTCCAACAACAATACGCCCAGCTAGACCCCGAAGGGCGCAGTCAAGAAACCCGCTGCTACGCCAACCTATTGGGCGTAGAAAACGACAGCAAATTCATCAACGAGCTTGCCGAAGAAACAGGCAAACTGCCCGCAGGCTGCAACAGCCTCTTGCAAGCCCGCGCCAACCAGCTTAACCCCAGCCGCGCATGGCGGCGCGTGCGCGGCTTAATCAGTGCAGGGCAAACCACCGATGCCGCCAACCTCGCCGCCGCGCTCGGCAGCCCGCTGGACAGTCCCACAGGCTTTGGCGCGCAAGAAAATTCCCTGCGTGATGTTATCGGCGCAAACGCGCAAAAATCACCCGACACCGCCGCTGCCCGCCTGCAACAGCTTTCAGGCAGCCTGAACAGCGAACAATCGGGCTTCGCATGGGGCGTGCTCGGCTTGGCGCAAGCCAAAAATCTCAACATGGGCGGCGCATTGAGCTACTACCGCAACGCCGACCGCAACCAGCTCAACAGCGAACAATTTGAATGGTTTGCCCGCGCCGCGTTGCGCCAGCAAAACTGGGCGGAGCTTGCCAACATCATCCAAACCATGCCACCCAAGCTGCAAAACGACCCCACATGGCAATACTGGCTCGCCCGCGCCCTAGCCGCGCAAGGCAAACGCAACGAAGCGCAAGCGCTGTATCAAAAAGCCGCCGCCAGCGGGCGCAATTTCTATGCCGTACTCGCCACCGAAGAACTGGGCGGCCGTGTTAACGCGCAAAACAACGCCCCCGCCGCGCAAGACAGCCACATCACGCAGCTGGGTAAAGACGGTGCCATCCAACGCGCCCTGCATCTTTTCCACACCAGCCAACAATCGGGCAACTGGAAAATGCGCCGCCAAGCGCAAAACGAATGGAAATACGCCACGCGCGGTATGAACGAAGGCACGCTCTTAACCGCCGCCCAGCTTGCGGCTAACCACCAGTTTTACGAAATGTCCATCCACAGCGCGGATAAAACCCACAACCTGCTCAACTATAACCTGCGCTATCCCACGCCCTTCCGCGAACTGGTTACCCAATACGGCAACGAAAACGGCGTGGACCCTGCATGGGTGTATGGCTTAATCCGCCAAGAAAGCCGCTTTGTGATGGGTGCGCAATCCAGCGTGGGCGCGCAAGGCTTGATGCAAGTGATGCCCGCCACCGCCAGCATGATCGCCCGCAAAATCGGCATGGATAACAGCGAGTTATACACCATGAACGGCAACATCCGCATGGGCACATGGTATATGGCAGACGCGCGCAACAGCCTGGGCAACAGCGACGTACTCGCCACCGCAGGCTATAACGCCGGCCCCGGGCGCGCGCGCAAATGGCAAGGCACCAGCATGGAAGGCGCAATCTACGCCGAAACCATCCCGTTTAACGAAACGCGCGATTATGTGAAAAAAGTGCTGACCAATTCGGTGTATTACGCCAATATTTTGGGCGAACCTAAAACATCGTTGAAACAACGGCTGGGCATGATTCCCGCGCGGTAAACATATTTTCTACCTTGCGCGTTGCGCTGCGGACTACCCTGAGCTTTGCATAAGTTCGCATGGCTAAATCAAAGATTTAGATGCTTACTTAATACCCAAATCAAAGATTTGGACAAAGGGGCAAGGCTGCCTATTGAATCCACACCAATTGGCAGCCTGAAAACCCCTTCTATCCCATAAACATCCACCCACAAAGGACACCCCATGAAACTCTACATCTACGACCACTGCCCCTTTTGCGTGCGCGCCCGCATGGCATTCGGGCTCACCCAAACCCCCGTGGAACTCATCCCCCTAGCCAACGACGACGAAACCACCCCCATCGGCTTAATCGGCGCAAAACAAGTGCCCATCCTGCAAAAACCCGACGGCAGCCACATGGGCGAAAGCCTAGACATCGTGCGCTACATCGCCGCGCAAGCCAACGCGCCCATCAACGAAACCATCCGCCCCAGCATCCAAGCATGGGCCGACCAAGTGGGCGCGTATTACAACCAACTGCTGTTCCCCCGCAGCATCCAGCTAGGCTTGCCCGAATTTGCCACCCCATCCGCCGTGGTGTACTTCATCCTGAAAAAAGAAGCCAGCATCGGCACAGGCATCGCCCAAATGCTAGAAAAAACCCCCGAGCTGCTTGCGCAAATCCACAGCGATTTGCAAACGCTCGCCAGCCAAATCCACGGCGACACCCTTAACGGCAGCGATCTCAGCATGGAAGACATCCTGATCTTCCCCATGCTGCGCAATCTCACTATGGTGCGCGGCATCCAGTTCCCCGCCGCCGTGCAAGACTACATCGTCAATATGGCGCAGCGCAGCCAAATCAATACTTACTTTGACCGCGCGTTGTGATGCGCCATAGCCTGTAAACAGAGGCAGCCTGAAATGTATTTGGCAGGGCAAGCGCAAGTGCATACATATTGCTATTGCGATGGTTCAAGCCTATTTTCAGGCTGCCTCATTATGGATAAACACAATCGGCAGCCTGAAACGCAACATGGCGCGGCAACGGCTTTGCCACCAACAACGGCGATTTACCCGTGCAGCCCAACGAGTTTGACAACCTGTTCAAACTCGTCCGCGCCAAACACGTCAAAACCGACGTGCATTGAACCAAAACATGGCAGCCCGCCACGCTGATTGATTGCGACAAATACGGCTGGCATGGCTACCAATACCAAAGCAAACCATAAAGGCAGCCTGAAAATGAAACCGCGTACCCAACGCCGCTCCCTGCTCAATAACCTATTCCTCATCATCGTCTTTGGCGCGTTTGCCGTTTTCAGGCTGCTGCCCGTTATCAACCAGCAGCATTTAGTAAGCACCGCCGCCCACCGCGAAACCGTGCAGGCAATGCCCTATTCGGAAAACTACCAAAGCATCCGAGGAAGCACGGATAGCGAAACCATTGTGGTTTTCCAAGACGCGCAAGGCAAAACCCACACCGCCCAAACCCGCGTTTCTGCCGACGAGCAGGCGCAAATACGCCGCCATATTCCCATCACCCGCGAATTTCTGATTACCCAAGACCATAGCGAAATCTTGCGCGACAAAGCCGCAGAAACACTAGACATAACAGACTGGCTGATGATTGCCCTGCTGCCCGTTGCGCTGGTTATCCACATAAAAACCCGCGTATTGCCCGCGCCCATCGCCTCCAACGATATGCCCCCAGCCGCCCGATACCTGCTGCAATCCACAGCCAACCCGCGCCGCGTGCTGCGGGGCAACATCGTTACCCTGCTGGGCATCACGCTGGCAGCCCTTGCGCTGGGCAGCATATCTGGCTTTCTCGCCCTGACCACATGGCAGGAAAAACAAACCTTTCAACACGCGTCCATCGCCCACGCCGCGCCACACGGCAGCTTCCGCCAAGGCAGCCTGAAAACATAAAATGGAACGGCGACGGCTCATCGCCACAATAGCACATGAAATAAACCGTGCTGTTTGGTCAAAATGTCGGCAAACCGCCGACACGCCACTGCGTCAATGATTAAACAGCCGTCTCAACTCAAAACCGCTTCAAAGGCAGCCTGAAAACATAAAACCGTTTG
>CAJPSG010000072.1 GCA_905373195.1 Kingella oralis | reverse complement strand
CCCTACGGCTTGCTGGCAAGCCGTGCGCTGGCAAAAGATGATGCACGGGATGGGGGCGGGATTGGGCAGCAAATCATAGCCGTTCCGAGCCGTGCCGATTTGTTTTTCGCTGCGCTAAATGCGGTTTCAGGCTGCCTCAAATATCAAGCCAGTCAAACCGTTAAACTAAACTAGCACAATATCGTATTGTTCCTGCGTATAAGCTGTTTCTACCGATAGCGAAATCGGCTTGCCAATAAAATCAATCAGCATCGCCAGCGATTGTGATTCTTCGTCCAAAAACATATCAATCACTTTGGGCGAGGCGATGATGCGGAACTCGCGCGCGTCAAAACGGCGGCTTTCGCGCACAATTTCGCGCTGGATTTCGTAGCACAGGCTTTGCGCGGTTTTCAGGCTGCCTTTGCCTTGGCAGGTGGGGCAGGGTTCGCACAAAATGTGTTTCAGGCTTTCGCGGCTGCGTTTGCGGGTTAATTCCACCAAGCCTAGCTGCGTGAAGCCGTTGAGCGTAACGCGCGTGCGGTCAAAGCTCAATGCTTTGGCGAGTTCTTGTAACACGGCTTCGCGGTGTTCTTCCAGCATCATGTCAATAAAATCAATGATGATGATGCCGCCCAAATTGCGTAGTCGCAGCTCGCGGGCGATGGCGTGGCAGGCTTCCAAATTGGTTTTGAAGATGGTTTCGTCAAAATTGCGCGCGCCTACGAATCCGCCTGTGTTCACGTCGATTGTGGTCATCGCCTCGGTGGTTTCAATAATCAAATAGCTGCCGAAATTCAGGTTTACACGCGGCTGCAAGGCACGGTTGATTTCGGCTTCCACGCCAAACGTTTCAAACAGCGGGCGTTCGCCCTGAAAACGCTGCAATTTGTTCACCGCGCCTTGCACATATTGCTCGGCAAAATGGAGCATCCGCGCAAAGTTTTGCCGCGAATCCACCAAAATCTCATGCGTGTTGTCGTTAAACATATCGCGCAACACCCGCTGCGCCAGCGGCAAATCTTCATACAGCAGCGATTCGGGTGGCAACACTTTCGCCTGATGCTGGATATTGCCCCACACCTTAGTCAAATAATCAATATCCGCTTGCAGCTCGGCATCGCTGGCGTTTTCCGCGCTGGTGCGGATGATGTAGCCGTGGCACGCCGTTTCAGGCAGCAGCGCGTTGAGCCGCTCGCGCAAGGTGTGGCGGTCAAATTCGTTATCAATGCGCTGCGAGATGCCGATGTGTTCATCCTGCGGCAAATGCACCAAAAACCGCCCCGCCAACGAAATTTGCGTGGAAAGCCGCGCCCCTTTGCTGTTAATCGGGTCTTTAATCACTTGCACCAACAGCGTTTGCCCTTCAAACAAAACGTGTTCAATGCGTTGATTGGATTCGGGATTTTGCCGCTGCTCCACAATATCCATAATGTGCAAAAACGCCGCCCGCTCCAAGCCGATGTCCACAAACGCGCTTTGCATTCCAGGCAACACACGGCACACAATGCCCAAATAAATATTGCCCACCAAGCTATGCTCGCTATTGCGCTCAATATGCAATTCGCAAATATTGTTTTCTTCCAAAATCGCCACGCGCGTTTCCTGCGGCGTGATGTTCACCAACACCGTTTCGGGCGGACGCGGCAAATCCTTGGGCAAAGGGTAGGTTTCAAAAGCCATAATCCAATCTCGTATGCAAAAAATAGAAAAATGTTTTGCGATGGCGACTTAAACAAATGACCATAGCAAAACAGTTTTCAGGCTGCCTCAACCGCGCAAATTATACGTCAAAACAGCACGCGATTTTTCAGGATTACATTTGGCTATACCCCGTTTCTACCGCTTATGTTCATTTTGCATGAACATTTGCTTTGGAGTAAAATCCGCGCCACTTGAATCTTGCGCGATGCACCCAAATATCGCGCCCACAACACACTAAGGAGACATATCATGTCAGAAGAATTTGAATCCCCCATTAACTTCACCGATTCTTGCTGCACCAAAGTAGCCGAGCTTATCGCCGAAGAAGACAACCCCGAATTGATGCTGCGCGTTTTTGTGAACGGCGGCGGCTGTTCAGGCTTCCAATACGGCTTCACGTTTGACGAAATCAAAAACGACGACGATTTTGAAATTGAAAAAAACGGCTTAAAATTTTTGGTTGATCCCATGAGCTATCAATACCTTTTGGGCGCAGAAATTGACTACACCGACGGCTTGCAAGGCTCGCAATTTGTGATTCGTAGCAACCCCAACGCCGTAACCACTTGCGGTTGCGGTTCATCGTTCTCTGTTTAATTGCATTCGCGTTTTCAGGCTGCCTAATTGTGCAAACAGGTTAGGCAGCCTGAAAACGTGTTTTGTGTTAAAATTCTCCCGTTTTTCAACCGCTCGCCGCCTGAAATACTACCCATGTTTATTGCTGCACGCGCCCCAGTAAACATCGCTAGTGTTTTAGCGCGGGCAACTTTTTGTAAAGGTCTATTATGTTTAACAAACACGTTAAATCATTCCAATATGGCAAACACACCGTAACCCTAGAAACAGGCGAAATTGCCCGCCAAGCCGCAGGCGCGGTAAAAGTATCCATGGGCGACACCGTGGTGCTGGTTGCCGTTACCACCAATAAAGACGTGAAAGAAGGGCAAGATTTTTTCCCTTTAACCGTGGATTACTTTGAGCGCACCTACGCCGCAGGCAAAATCCCAGGCGGCTTTTTTAAACGCGAAGGCAAACAAAGCGAAAAAGAAATCCTCACCAGCCGTTTGATTGACCGCCCCATCCGCCCGCTGTTCCCCGAAGGCTTTTATCACGACATTCAAATCGTGGCGATGGTAGTTTCTTGCGACCCTGAAATTGACAGCGACATCCCTGCCATGATTGGCGCATCCGCTGCGCTGGTGTTAAGCGGCGTGCCATTTGCCGGCCCAATTGGCGCGGCGCGTGTGGGCTATGCCAACGGGCAATATTTGCTCAACCCCAGCAAAACCGAATTGGCAGCATCGCAACTGGATTTGGTGGTGGCAGGCACCCAACAAGCCGTGTTGATGGTGGAATCCGAAGCCGACATCTTGCCCGAAGATGTGATGCTGGGCGCGGTGGTGTTTGGTCATGAGCAAATGCAAGCCGTGATTAACGCCATCAACGAATTGGCGGATGAAGTTAACCCCGAAGTGTGGGATTGGCAAGCACCTGAAACCAATGCCGAATTGGTTGCCAAAGTGCGCGAGATTGCGGGCGCAACCATCGCCGAGGCGTTCAAAATCCGCCAAAAACAAGCCCGCAGCGCGAAATTAGACGAAGCATGGGCGGCTGTTGAAGCGGCGTTGATTAACGAAGAAACCGACACGCTGGCGAAAAACGAAATCAAGGGCATCTTTAAACAATTGGAAGCTGCGGTAGTGCGCGGGCAAATCTTGGCGGGGCAGCCACGCATTGACGGACGCGACACACGCACCGTGCGCCCCATCAACATCCAAACCAATGTGTTGCCGCGCACCCACGGCTCGGCATTGTTTACCCGCGGCGAAACGCAAGCGCTTGCCGTTGCCACGCTCGGCACTTCGCGCGATGAGCAAATTATTGACGCACTGAGCGGCGAATACACCGACCGCTTTATGCTGCACTACAACTTTCCACCATACTCAACAGGCGAAGTAGGGCGCGTGGGGGCACCTAAACGCCGCGAAATTGGGCACGGTCGCTTGGCAAAACGCGCTTTGGTGGCGGTGTTGCCCGATGCGGAAGATTTTAACTACACCATGCGCGTGGTTTCCGAAATCACCGAATCCAATGGTTCGTCTTCTATGGCAAGCGTGTGCGGCGGCTGTTTAAGCTTGCTGTCGGCGGGTGTGCCTTTGAAAGCGCACGTGGCGGGCATCGCGATGGGCTTGATTTTGGAAGACAACAAATTCGCCGTGTTAACCGATATTTTGGGCGACGAAGACCATTTGGGCGATATGGATTTCAAAGTGGCGGGCACCACCGAAGGCGTTACCGCGCTGCAAATGGATATTAAAATTCAAGGCATTACCAAAGAAATCATGCAAATTGCGTTGGCACAAGCCAAAGAAGCGCGTTTGCACATTTTGAGTCAAATGCAAGCCGCGGTAGCTGGCCCGCAAGAGCTGTCGCAACACGCGCCACGCTTGTACACCATGCGCATCAACCCCGATAAAATCCGTGAAGTGATTGGCAAAGGCGGCGAAACCATCCGCAGCATCACCGCCGAAACCCACACCGAAATCAACATCAGCGATGACGGCGTGGTAACCATTGCCGCCACCACCGCCGAAGCGGGCGAAGCCGCCAAAGCGCGCATTGAGATGATTACCGCCGAAGTGGAAGTGGGCAAGGTGTATGAAGGCACGGTGGTGAAAATTTTGGATAACAACGTGGGCGCGATTGTGTCGGTGATGCCGGGCAAAGATGGCTTGGTGCACATCAGCCAAATTGCACACGAGCGCGTGAAAGACGTGAACGATTATTTGAAAGTGGGGCAAGTGGTGAACGTGAAAGCATTGGATGTGGACGAGCGCGGTCGCGTGCGTTTGTCTATCCGCGCGTTGTTGCCGCAGCCTGAGCGTGCGCCTGCCGAAGCGGATGCCCATCGCGGCGAACATCATGCAGAATAATTGAGCCGTAACCAAGGCAGCCTGAAAATTGATTTCAGGCTGCTTTTTTAGAATGGCGGCTGGTGTTTTCAGGCTGTCTATTTCATCCACCCATTACCGAAAGCACAACCATGTATGCCAGTCTTATCCGCCCGCTGCTGTTTCGGCTTGACCCCGAGCAAGCGCACAATTTCACCATTCAAACCCTTGCCCGCGCCTATTGCCTGATGCCGCGCGTGAACCCGCACACCAAGCCCACCGCGCTAATGGGCTTGAACCTGCCCAACCCCGTGGGGCTGGCGGCGGGCTTGGACAAAAACGGCGAAGCGATAGATGGCTTGGCGGCGTTGGGCTTTGGTTTTATTGAAATTGGCACGGTAACGCCGCGCCCGCAAGCGGGCAACCCGCAGCCGCGCTTGTTTCGCGCGCCCGAGCAGCGCGCCATTGTGAACCGCATGGGCTTTAATAACCACGGCATAGACGCGCTGATTGCCAATGTGAAACGGTCGCACTACACGGGCATTTTGGGGATTAACATCGGCAAAAACGCCAGCACGCCGATGGAACACGCGGTGGATGACTATTTGATTTGCTTGGAAAAAGCCTACGAATACGCATCGTATATCACCATCAATATTTCATCGCCCAACACCAAAAATCTGCGCACGCTGCAAGGCGGCGATGAATTAAGCAAGCTATTGGGCAGCCTGAAAAGCAAGCAAGCCGAGCTTGCCACGCGCGTTGGGTGTTATGTGCCGCTGGCGGTGAAAATTGCGCCCGATTTGGACGACGCGCAAATCGCCGACATCGCCCATGTGGTCGTGCAAAGCGAAATGGACGGCTTAATCGCCACCAACACCACGATAGACAAAACCGCGCTGGGCGCATCGCCGCTGGCGCAAGAAGCAGGCGGATTGAGCGGCGAGCCTGTGCGCGAACCGAGTAACCGCGTGTTGGCGGCGTTTGCGCGCGAGCTGGGCGGCAAGGTGCCGATTATTGGCGCGGGCGGGATTTTGTCGGGCGAACACGCGGCGGAGAAAATGCAGCTGGGGGCGAGTGCGGTGCAGCTTTATAGCGGGTTAATTTATCGCGGGGCGGGGTTGGTGAAGGAGTGTTTGCGGGCGTTGGAGTAGGTTTGAGCTTTTGTTGGAGTGGAGTTTCAGGCTGCCTTTTTTTGTGGGGGGGCGTGGCAGCCTGAAAAAGAACATTGCTCAACGGTGCGTGGCAAAGCCACACACCCTACTCATGTTGTGTATTGTTTCAGGCTGCCTGAAATGGGAGCGAGTAGGGCGCGGGCATAAATATTGGGCAGCCTGAAAACGGTTTGCGCGTGGGGTGCAGGGGCTTGCCCCTGCTCGTGGTAAGCGGCGAAACGCTTGCGCGGGCAAAAGATTAGCTATGCTTAAAGGCAGCCTGAAAACGTTTAAATGCTTCAAATGCGTTTTCAGGCTGCCTTTGATGCGGGGATAACTCGTTGCTCGCTGCGTTAGAATGTGGGCGCAACAATAGGCAACCTGAAACCTTTGCCAAACCCCAACGACAGCCTGAAAATGGATAAAGCGTGTTGGGGCAAGCTAAAACGGCATTTAAAAACG
>CAJPSG010000071.1 GCA_905373195.1 Kingella oralis | reverse complement strand
AACGCACCAATTGAGCGCATTGCCCGCTTCGCGCATATCGGTTACCACGGGGCAGAGCAAATGCGGGATGCCGTCATAAATGCTCAATTCCAGCATTTTCGGGTCAATCATAATAAAGCGCACTTCGTCGGGCGTGGCTTTAAACAGCATGGACATAATCATCGCGTTCACGCCCACCGATTTGCCCGAGCCCGTCATACCGCCCACCAGCAAATGCGGCATTTTCGCCAAATCGCCCACCACCACATCGCCAGCAATATCCTTGCCCAGCGCCACGGATAATTTGGATTTGGCATCGGCAAACACATCAGCGGTGAAAATCTCGTGCAGCAGCACTTCTTGGCGATGCTCATTGGGCAGCTCAATGCCCATCGTATTTTTGCCCGCAATGGTTTCCACCACGCGCACCGATTGCACCGCCAGCGAGCGCGCCAAATCTTTTGCCAAGTTCACAATCTGGCTGCCTTTCACGCCCTTGGCGGGGATGATTTCATAGCGCGTAATCACAGGACCCGAAGTCGCCGAAACCACATCCACCGCAATGCCAAACTCGGCGAGCTTGGCTTCAATGCGGTTGCCCGTTTGGCGCAGCTGCTCTTCGCTGGCGAGTATCACATCTTGGTTAGCAGGGATTTTCAGGCTGCCTAATTCGGGCAGGCGATAGATGCCGTTTTCAGGCTGCCTTGTAGGGGCATCGGCAACCGCACGGCGGTTGGATTGCTGCGCGGGGTTGGCAATGGTAACCGCCATTTTTTTGCGATTGCTGGTGCTGCTCACCTTTTCCGCCACAGGCTCGGCGATGATGTTTTCCACTTCCGCCAACACGCGCGGCTGCAATTTGGTTTCGGCGATGATTTCAGGCTGCATCAAGCGGTCTTTTTGGCGAAATACCGCGCGGAAAAAGCGTTCCAGTTGCACGCCCAGCTTTTCCATAAAATCCAGCCACGAAATCTGTACGATAAACGACAGCGACAGCAGCACCAAAATCACCAACACAAACGTGCCGCCCACTCTGCCGAGCATGTGGTTCATGCCCGCTGCGGTAAGCGAACCCACCAAACCGCCCGCGCCAAAGGGCAGCGATTTATCCAAATGCGTGTTAAACGCAAACGCTTCCAGCACGGGGCTGGCAATCATCATCATGCCTAAACCAATGCCCGCGTTGAGTTTTTTATACGGCGGCAAGCCCGCGTCCACCAGCGGGCGAAATGTGCGATACAACGCCACGCCCGCCGCGATGATGCACCACCAAGCCGAAAAGCCGAACAAATAGTAAGCGATGTCTGCCAGATATGCGCCCAGCAAACCCGCTAGGTTTTTTACCATGCCCAAATGCGGCACGCTGCGCGACCAAGAAGGGTCGCGCATGGTGAACGTGAGCAGGGCGATGGCGGAATACAGCGTAGCCACCAAGCCAAACAGCCACAGCGTGTCGCCGGTTAAATTGCGGTCGCGCTCGGCACTGCTGCCGCCATGTTGCACAGACAACACGGTTTTGGGCTGCTTGCGCGGCGCATCGGCGGTTTTGCTTTTCGCCTTGGGGTTCAGCGGCTTGGCGGTGGTTTTTTTGGCTTGCGGGGCGCGGCTGTTGCTGGTTTTTTTTGCCGCTTTTTTGGCTTGGGGCGCGGGGGATTTTTGGGATTTGAAAATTTTGGCAATCATGGGTGGTGCAGGGGTGTGAGTTTGGGCGGCGCGAAACGGGGCGTGAGTGGAACGGCGTTTCAGGCTGCCTGATAATAGTGCGTTGGCGATTTGCCAACATTTAGGTTTAATGGTGTGGATGTATAAGCCAGAAACCTTTGCAAAACACCAACGGCAGCCTGAAATCTAAATATGGAGCGGCGACGGTTCGTCGCCAAATGGTTAGCTAGGACTTCATTGGTTGCAAGATGTCGGCGAGCCGCCAACGTTCCATTGATGGCAAGTTTCGGTTTATAAACGATTCAGGCAGCCTGAAAACGTGCTTTCAGGCTGCCTGAAACGGGGGCGATTATACCTTATTTCAACATATTTTTAATCACGCCCATAATGCTGCGGCTGATGGCTTTGGTTACCTGCTTGTTGATTTGGCTGCCCACGCTGCCTGCCAAGTCGTAGCCCAAGCCTTTGCCCGCTTTTTTGCGGCTGCCAAACAGCCCGCCCAAAAAGCCGCCAAGCAAGCCGTCTTCGGATTTTTTCGCGCTTTCTGCCGCTTGCGCCTGCTCGCCCGCAAGCTGTTGCAGGGCTTCGTAGGCGGAGAAGTTGTCCACCAAGTCTTTGTACACGGGATACAGGCTGTCGGCTTGGAAGGCGGCGTTGCGTTCGGCTTCGGGCAGCGGTGCAAGCTGCGATTGCGGCGGCATGACAAACGCGCGTTGCACGATTTCAGGCTGCCCTTTTTCGTCCAAACAAGACACCAGCGCTTCGCCCACGCCCAGCTCGGTGATGGCGGTGGCAACGTTGAGCTGCGGATTGCTGCGGAAGGTGTCGGCGGCGGATTTCACCGCTTTTTGGTCGCGCGGGGTGAAGGCGCGCAGGGCGTGTTGCACGCGGTTGCCCAACTGCCCCAAAACGGTATCAGGCAAATCCAGCGGGTTTTGCGTAATAAAATACACGCCCACGCCTTTGGAACGAATCAGCCGCACGCATTGTTCCACTTGCTCAATCAGCACTTTGCTGGCGTTGTCAAAAATCAGATGCGCTTCGTCAAAAAACAGCACAAATTTGGGCTTTTCGGGGTCGCCCACTTCGGGCAGGGTTTCAAACAATTCGGCAAGAAACCACAACATAAACGCGCTGTATAAACGCGGCGAGCGCATCAGTTTTTCGGCGTTCAGAATGTTGATGATGCCTTGCCCGTTTTCGGTTTGCAGCCAATCTTGCAGGTTTAATTCGGGTTCGCCAAAAAATTGGTCTGCGCCTTCGCTTTCCAGTTGCAAAAGCTGGCGTTGGATGGCACCGATGCTGGCGGCGGAAACGTTGCCGTAGGTGTTGCGAAATTCGGCGGCGTGTTCGGACACATATTGCAGCACGCCGCGCAGGTCTTTGAGGTCAATCAGATGCCAGCCTTTATCGTCCGCCACTTTAAACACAAGGTTTAACACGCCTTCTTGCGTGTCGTTTAGGTTCATCAGGCGGGCGAGCAGCATCGCGCCCATCGCAGAAATGCTCACGCGCACGGGGATGCCTGTTTCGCCGTACACATCCCAAAAGCGCACGGGAAACGCTTGCAAATAATCATCGAGCAAATCGTATTGCGCCATGCGCTCGGCAACCTTGCCTTCGTTTTTGCCCGCGCGGCAAATGCCTGAAAGGTCGCCTTTCACATCCGCCATAAACACGGGCACGCCGTCTTGGCTGAATGCTTCGGCGAGTTTGCGCAGGGTTACGGTTTTGCCTGTGCCTGTTGCGCCTGCGATTAAGCCGTGGCGGTTGGCAAGTTTGGAATGCAGGAAAACGGGTTGGTTGTCGTGGCTGTGGGCGATTAGGTAGTCGGTCATGATGGGTTTCCTTGTGGATGGGGTTGAAGCAGCCTGAAATGCGGGTTGGTGTGTCAAAAATGGTTTTCAGGCTGCCTTTATGGTTCGCGCCTTTACGCCATACACCAATAGGCAGCCTGAAAATGCTGTTTTTCCATTTTCAGGCTGCCTATTAAGCGGATTTAATGCAGAGCAACGCTGCTGGCGTTAAGGTTCATAAAATGGGACGACTGGATGCGCGAGCAAGGGTCGGTGCGATAGCGCACCGAGTTAAAGCCCAATTCGCGCGCTTCTACTACGCCATTGTGGTCAATATCGTAAAGGGCAAATTCTTCGGGGTCGTTGAGCTTAAACGAAGCGATTAAGTTTTCGCCTGTGCTGGCGGCGAGCCATTCGGTGAGGTTGAGGGCGCGGTCGCCGTCTTGGTCGTTAAGCATCACAAACGCGGCTACGGGCTGCATTCGTGAGCAAGCATCGGCAGCAAGCGGGGTAAACGCGGCGGTGAGTACGATGAAGAAGATGTGTGGCTGGCGTGTCATGGTTATGCTCCTGCAACAGTCATATTGCTGATTAAAATTGAGCCGATTTTGCTGCTGGCGTTGCGGCGGAAATCGCTGCCTGTGGCGACGATGTTGCGCAACATTTCTTTCAGGCTGCCTGCAATGGTAATCCCAGAAACGGGATGGCTGATGATGCCATTTTCCACCCAAAAGCCTGCCGCGCCGCGCGAATAATCGCCTGTGAGCATATTCACGCCTTGCCCCATCAGTTCGGTGATGAGCAAGCCTGTGCCCATTTGTTTGAGCAGGGCGGTTTGGCTGTTTTCGGTGGCGGTAAGGTAGAGATTGTGTGCGCCGCCTGCGTTGCCTGTGCTGGTTTGGTTGAGCTTGCGCGCGCTGTAACTATCCAAAAAATAGCCGCGCACAATGCCGTTTTCAATCACAAAGCGCGGCTGGGTGGCAACGCCTTCGCTGTCAAAATAGGTGCTGCCGAGGGCGCGCGGAATGTGCGGTTCTTCGCGCAGGCTGATGAAATCGGGGAGAATTTGCGTGCCGATGCTGTCTTGCAAAAAGCTGCTTTGGCGATAGAGTGCGCCGCCTGTTAAGCCGCCCACAATATGCCCAATCAGGCTGCTGGCAACGGAGGCATCAAAGAGAATGGGATAGCTGCCCGTGGCAACGGTTTGCGGGGCAAGACGACGCGTAGCGCGTTCTGCGGCGATGTTGCCGATATGGGCGGGGGTGTCTAAATCTTGGCTGTCGCTGGCGATGTCGTACCAATAATCGCGTTCCATGCCGTGTTCATCGCTGGCAACCACGCTGCACGATAGGCTGTGGCGTGTGCCGCGCTGGTGTTGGCAAAAGCCGTGCGAATTGGCGTAAACAAATTGAAAATGCGAGGTGTCCACGCTTGCACCTTCGGAATTGCTGATGCGGCTGTCGGCGGATAGCGCGGCTGCTTCGCATTCTTTGGCGATGGCGATGGCTTGTTCGCTGGATAAATCCCATTCGTGGTAGCGGTCTAAATCGGCGATGTGTGTTGCCATCAGGTTGGCATCGGCGATGCCTGCAAAGGGGTCGGCGGCGGTGTAGCGGGCGATGTCGCAGGCAGCCTGAACGGTGCTGGCTAGGGCTTGGGGCGATAAATCGGCGGTGCTGGCACGTCCTTTGCTGTGTCCAACAAACACGGTGATGTCTAGTGATTGGTCTTGTTGATATTCAATTTGTTCAATTTCGCGCCAGCGCACTTGCACGCTTTGCCCCAGCGATTCGCTTAAATCTACTTCGGCGGCGGTTGCGCCTTTTTGTTTGGCAAGGTCAAGCGCGGCTTGGGCGGCTTGTTGGAGTTCGTTGGCGGTGTGTTGGAACATGAATGGGCTTTGTGAACAAAAAAACGGCTGGATTTTAGCCGTTTTCGCGTTGCTTGGGCGTTAAAAAATATTAAGGATGCTAAATTTTCGGCGCGGATGGCGTTGGGCTTGGGCGGCTAAAAGCAGAGTTTTTCAGGCTGCCACATGGATTTTTTGCTATGATTGCGCCCCTTGTAAACAAGGATTAACAAACAAAATGGAAAACCAACGCGAAGAAGAATGGGTGAGCAAAACTCAGATGAAAAAACAAATGGATGCGCTGCAAGACTTGGGCATGGAATTAACCGAGCTATCCAGTGAAACGATTAAAAAACTCACATTGCCCGAAGATTTGCTGGATGCCATCCGCGAATACAAAAAAATCACGTCCAACAGCGCGCTTAAACGCCAACGCCAATACATCGGACGCTTGATGCGCGATATTGACCCCGCGCCCATCCGCGATTTTTTGGCGCGGCTTAAAGGCGATAACCAAGCGCACAATGCTTTTTTGCAGCGGGTGGAGCAGGCGCGTAGCCGTTTGCTGGCAAGCGATGATGCGCTGACGGCGTTTGTGTCGGATTTTCCGCACGCGGATGTGGGCGCGTTGCGCACGTTGATTCGCAATGCGCGTAAGGAAGCGGAGTTGAACAAGCCGCCGAAAAATTTTCGCGCGTTGTATCAGGAGTTGAAAGCGGTGATGGAAGGGCATGAAGCGGAGTAGTTTGCTGGCGTGGTTGGGGTGCTTTCAGGTTGCTTTATGGTTTTCAGGCTGCCTATTATTATCAAAAGGCAGCCTGAAAATGAATAACGGCATCATCATAAGGACAACACAATGACAGACCATTCAACAACCTACACTTGCACCGTTTGCCACGAAACACACGAAGATTTACCCGCGCTGGGCTTTATCGCGCCCGACCCCTATGCCG
>CAJPSG010000070.1 GCA_905373195.1 Kingella oralis | reverse complement strand
CCCTACGGCTTGCTGGCAAGCCGTGCGCTGGCAAAGAATAATAAGCTGGCTGGGGATGCTGGGGCTATTGCGCTGCTGGCGCGCGCCATTTTAAATTTTCAGGCTGCCTCACAGGCTGCACGCCGTTTTCAGGCTGCCTATCTCTGCCTACAACAACACCTTCTCCACCCCGCCATTCTTCGCGGTTTCCACAAATTCGTTCAACCAATTCTCGCCCAAAATCAGTTTTGCCATTTCTATCACAATGTAATCCGCAGGCAGATTGTTGTCTTCGGTATAGCGGCTCAATCCTTGCAGGCAGGCGGGGCAGGAGGTGAGCATTTTCACCGGTTCGCCTTGCGGCAGGGCGGCGAGGTTTTTTTCAATTTCTTCTTGTTTGCGAAATTTCACTTGGGTGGCGATGTCGGGGCGTTTCACCGCGAACATGCCGCTTTCGCCGCAGCAGCGGTCGCTCAGTGGCACGTTTTGCCCGATGAGTTCGCTGGCGAGTTTTGCGCCGTCCATGCTTTTGATAGGCGTGTGGCAGGGATTGTGATACAGGTATTGCTGCCCCGCGATGCCGCTTAATTTGATGTTTTTTTCCAGCAAAAATTCGTGGATGTCCACGATGCGGCAGCCTGAAAATATGTCTTCAAAGCGGTATTCGGCAAGCGCGTCGTAGCAAGTGCCGCAGGAGACGACCACGGTCTTAATATCCAGATAATTCAATGTGTTCGCCATGCGGTGGAACAGCACGCGGTTTTCGGTAACCATGTCGTTGGCTTTGCCTGCATCGCCATGCGCGGCTTGCGGATAGCCGCAGCAAAGATAACCCGGCGGCAGCACGGTTTGCACGCCTGCGTGGTACAGCATGGCTTGGGTTGCCAGCCCCACTTGCGAGAACAATCGCTCCGAGCCGCACCCTGGGAAATAGAACACGGCTTCGGCATCTTCGGGCAGGCTGGGGTTGCGGATAATCGGCACGGTGCTGCCATCGCCATCCAGCCCCAGCAGCGAACGCGCGGTTTTCAGTGGCACATGGCGCGGCAAGGGGCGGTTGATAAAGTGGATAACTTGTTCTTTTAGCGTGGCTTTTTGCGTGGTGGCTTTGGGCGCGCGTTTTTGCTTGTTGGCGCCGATGTGGAACTGCTGTCCCAAGTCGTAGCCGATGTTTTGCGCTTTAAAGCCTGCGGTTACCACGCCTGCGCGTAATATTTTGATAACGGTGGGGTTTTTCGCGTTCAAAAACGCCATGCCCGCGGCAACGGCGGGGTTGAAATGCGTGTGCCCCGTTTGGTGCAAGAAATTGCGGATGTCCACGGTTACATCGCCAAAATCAATGTTCACAGGGCAAGGCTTCACGCAGCGGTGGCACACGGTGCAGTGATCGCCGATGTTGCCCAGCTCGTCAAAATGTTTCAGCGACACGCCGCGCCGCGTTTGCTCTTCGTATAAAAACGCTTCGGCAAGCAGCCCCACGCCGAGGATTTTGTTGCGCGGGCTGTAGAGCAAATTGGCGCGTGGAACATGAGTGCTGCACACGGGCTTGCATTTGCCGCAGCGCAGGCAATCTTTAATGGCATCGGTGATTTTGCCCAGATGCGACTGCTCCATAATCAGGCTTTCAAAGCCCAGCAGCTCAAACGATGGCGTGTAAGCATGGCGCAAATCGGCACCGCGCATCAACTTGTGGCGGTTGAAGCTGCCTTTGGGGTCGATTTTGGCTTTGTAGTCCCAAAAGGGCTGCATTTCGGCATCGGTGAGAAATTCCAGCTTGGTGATGCCGATGCCGTGTTCGCCCGAAATCACGCCGTTCAGGCTGCGGGCGATGTCCATAATGCGGGCGACCGCCTGATGCGCGGTTTGCAGCATTTCATAATCGTCTGAATTAACAGGGATATTGGTGTGCACATTGCCATCGCCCGCGTGCATATGCAGTGCAACGAACACTCTGCCGCGCACAATTTGCGCATGAATTTTGCCCAAGCCCGCCATGATTTTGGTGTCTGCCTTGCCGCTGAAAATCTCCGCCAGCGGGGTCATCACATCGGATTTGATGGACACACGCAGCCTGAAATCGCGAAAGGCGATAAAGCAGCTTTCGGATGGATGGGCTTCGGGCGCGGCGTGGATTGTGTCGCCATAACGCGCTTGGTAATACGCCAGCGGCGCGTCCAAATTGTCCAGCAGCCATTGCCAACGCGCCTGCACTTGGGCAACGTGGGCGGCGGCATAATTGGCGCGCTCGCCCAGCAAATCGCTTTTGGGCAAGCCTTCAAACTGCTCTACGGGCAGACTGCCTGAAAGGTATTGCAACAGCGCAGCGCAAAGTTTGAGCTTGTTTTTAATAGACAATTCAATGTTGATGCGCTCGATGCCGTCTGAATATTCGCCCAGCCGTTCCAGCGGGATAACCACGTCTTCATTGATTTTAAAAGCATTGGTGTGCTTGGCGATGGCGGCGGTGCGGCTGCGGTCTAGCCAAAAGGTTTTGCGCGCTTCGGGCGAAATGGCGATAAAGCCTTCGCCATCGCGCGCTTGGGCAAAGCGCACAATTTGCTCGGCGGCGGCCTGAACGGCGGCTTCGTCATCCGACACCACATCGGCAAGCAACACCATTTTGGGGCGACCCTTGCCCGCCGCTTTGGTGGCATAGCCCACAGCGCGAACGTATCGCCAATCCAAATGCTCCAAGCCCGCCAGCTTAACGGATGGATGGCGCAACAGAAAATCGCGGATTTCCACGATAGACGGCGTGGCGTTGGCAACCGTGCCAAAAAATTCCAAGCAAACGGTGCGCGTGTGCTTCGGCATTTTGTGCAACACGAATGCCGCGCTGGTGATGATGCCGTCTGTGCCTTCCTTTTGCACCGCAGGCAAGCCGCTGAGAAATTTATCGGTAACGTCTTTGCCCAAGCCCACCTTGCGAAAACGGCAGCCTGAAATCGCCAGCCGCTCGGTGTGGGCGATGGTTTCGCCGTCGTCTTGCAGCGTGTGCACGTCAAACAGCGCGGTTTCTTCGTCGTGGATTTTGCCGAAATTGTGGCGCACCCGTTCGATTTTCAGCCATTGCCCCTGCGGGTTCACCATTTTCCACCAAGCCAAATTGTCCAGCGTCGTGCCCCACAGCACGGCTTTTTTGCCGCCTGCGTTCATGGCGATATTGCCGCCGATGCAAGACGCATCCGCCGAAGTGGGGTCAACGGCGAACACCCAACCCGCCGCGTGCGCCGTTTCTTCCACCCGCCGCGTAACCACACCTGCGCCGCAGCGGATAATCGGATGCTTGCCATCCAGCCCCGCCAGTTCCACAAACTCAATGCCGTGATGCTTATCCAATTTTTCGGTGTTGATGACGGCAGACATCGCATCCAAAGGCACCGCGCCGCCCGTGTAGCCCGTGCCGCCGCCGCGCGGAATAATGGTGAGTTCCAGCTCAATCAAGGCGCGAACCAGCGGCGCGATTTCGGCTTCGCTGTCGGGGTTGATGACCACAAACGGATATTCCACGCGCCAGTCGGTGGCATCGGTAACATGGGTAACACGCGCCAAGCCGTCAAACATAATATTATGTTTTTTTGTGATTTTTGACAGGCGCGACAGAATTTGCACACGTTTGAGTTTAGTGGCGGCAAAGCTGTCGTCAAACTGATTCACCGCGCTTTCGGCAGCCTGAATCAGCTTTAACACGCGCTCGTTGTTGTCGCGGCGTTTGTTAATCTCGTTTAAACGATGGCGCATGGCGGTAACCAGCGCGGCTTGGCGTTTGGGGTGTTCCAGCAGGTCGTCCACCAAATAAGGATTGCGCACCACCGCCCACATATCGCCCAACACTTCAAACAGCATTCGCGCCGAGCGTCCTGTTTTGCGCTCGCCGCGCAGGGATTCCAAAGTTTGCCAAGCGTCTGCGCCCAGCAGGCGGCACACGATTTCGCGGTCTGAATAAGAGGTGTAGTTGTAGGGGATTTCGCGGATGCGTTGCGGGTGGGGCATGGGGTGTTCCTTGTGGGTTGTGTTCTGTGTTACGGATTGGGTGTCCGCTTTTTTTGTGGTGGAGTGGGGTTTTCAGGCTGCCTTTACCAAACGCCTGAGGCAGCCTGAAAACTAAAATGGAGCGGCGACGGCTCGTTGCCAAATGGTTTAGCCCAACAAACGCTAACCTAATTTATCTTAAACGGCACAACTAAAAAACGTCGGGCATCAATGCCTGACCTATTATTGCAAAGGTTTCAGGCTGCCTTTTGAAGCGCAATATAAACGTTATCGCTTGCCGCCGCGCATTAGAGGCAGCCTGAAAACGCCGCACAACATCGTCTGCATATCGTTTCAGCCTTTTCAGGCTGCCTCTGGCAAAACGAAGCCGCATTTTAACGTAAATATTCGTTAAAGGCAGCCTGAAATCACCCTCTGCTTTTTGTTGTTTTTTAATCCGTTTTCTTGCCAAAATTTGGCGTAATTTAACGATTTTGAAACGAAATTTACGCATCTGGGCTACAATGTCGCTTTTTTAAATTTCAGGGAAACACAAATGCAAAAACGAATTTTATTGGCGGTTACGGGCGGCATTGCGGCGTATAAATCTTGCGAACTGGTGCGCTTGTTAAAAAAAGAAGGGCACGAAGTTACCGTAGCATTATCCAAAGCGGCGAGCGAATTTGTGTCAGCGCAAACGTTTGAAGCGTTGAGTGGCAACCCTGTTTTAACCGAAAACAACGGCAGCATGGCGCACATCAACGCCACCCGCGCGGCAGATTTAATGCTGATTGCGCCCGCTTCGGCAAACACCATTGCCAAGCTGGCGCATGGCTTTGCCGATAATTTGATTACCGAAATGGCTTCGGCGCGCAAATGCGCTTTGGTGATTGCGCCTGCGATGAATGTGGAAATGTGGCAAAAGCCTGCCAATCTGCGTAATATTCAACAGCTGCATAAGGATGGCATCCGCGTATTGATGCCCGCTTCGGGCGAGCAAGCCTGTGGTGAAGTGGGCGTGGGGCGCATGGTTGAGCCTGCGGATATTGTGGAACTGCTGCCCGATGTGTGGACACCCAAACCATTGCGCGGCAAGCGCGTGTTAATCAGCGCGGGTGCAACTTACGAAGCGATTGACCCCGTGCGCGGTATCACCAATATTTCCAGCGGGCAAATGGGCGTGGCGATTGCGCGCGCTTGCCGCCGTGCGGGGGCAAAAGTGAGCCTTGTACACGGCAAAATGACGGCGGAAATCCCGTTTGGCATGGCGCACACCGAATACGCGGAAAGCGCGATGGATATGCGCGATGCCATTTTCAAACAGCTTGACGCGGGGCAGGATGTGTTTATTTCGGTGGCAGCGGTGGCGGATTATCGCGTGAAAAACCGCAGCATTGAGAAGCTGAAAAAAGGCGCGTATGGCATGATGCCCGTGGTTAAGTTTATTGAAAATCCTGATATTTTGCAGGAAGTCGCTTCGTTTGCCGCTGCGCCGTTTTGCGTGGGCTTTGCGGCGGAAAGCGAAAACGTGCTAGCCAATGCGCGCGAAAAACGCCTGAAAAAAGGCGTGCCAATGATGATTGCCAACGATATTGCCGATGCGATGGGCAAAGACACCACCAAAATCACGATTATTGACGACGAAAAAGAAACCGCGCTGCCCGAAATGAGCAAAGACAAGGCGGCGCAAATGCTGGTGGCGCGGCTGGCAGCGGCATTGCAAACCGCAACGCTGAAAAAAGCCGCTGCGCCTGCTTCATCCGCGGCGGCAATGGCAACAACGGCTACGGCAGCGGCACACGCGCCCGCTTATGCCCACGCGCAAACTGCGACTGCACCCCACGCAGCAGCAACGCCCGCAGCAGCTCATCAGCCTGCCCACGAGCCCGCGCATGAATCGGCGCACGATTCTATTATCACCGTGCAAGATGATGACGAGCCTGCACCAGCCGCCACGCCTGTTCACCAGCCAGAGCACAAGAAAATCATCCCCGCTGCGGTGTATGAAGATGAGGATGATGGCGTGATTATTATTGAATAAGCGCTAGACGACAGAGGCAGCCTGAAACAGTAGGAATACGGTTTCAGGCTGCCTTTAAGCATGGGCTAATCTTTTGCCTGCGCAGGCGTTTCGCCGCCTACCACGAGCAGGGGCTAGCCCCTGCACCCCACGCGCAAATCGTTTTCAGACTGCCTAACCATTGCGCCCGCGCCCTACCCTACTGATTGCCTAAAACCAAAGGCAGCCTGAAACCTTTGCAAAACCTGTAACCAATGGAACGTCGGCGGCTCACCGACATCTTGAAACCTTTGCAAAACCC
>CAJPSG010000069.1 GCA_905373195.1 Kingella oralis | reverse complement strand
GTGCCGTTGTTTTCCCTACTGAAAAACGATGGGTCTATGTAACGCCATCAATCTATATAAAAACAGCTCAATTCAAACGATTTGAGCTGTTTTTGGTTTTCAGGCTGCCTCATTGTTTTCAGGCTGCCTCTGTAATGCGTTTACTCATCATCCGAGCGTTCACGATACAGCACCAACAATTTGCCAATATGCTGCACCAACTGCGCCCCCGTTGCTGCGCACAATTCCTCGCCAATCAGCAAACGTTCATCGCGCTCATCGCCCAACACCCGCACTTTAATCAATTCATGCGCCCGCAATGCCGTTTCTGTTTCGCGGATAACCGCCTCGGTTAAACCATGCTGCCCCACCATCACCACAGGGCTTAAATGATGCGCCCGCGCCCGCAGTGCCAAAATTTCTTGTTTGTTTAAACTCGCTTGCTTTTCCATTCGCTTCTCATGTTTATGGTTTACAAATAAAGCGCGATTATACGCGAAAATCAGAAAAACTTGCGCTCGCATGGCAAACATTATTATAATCCGCCGTTTTGCAACCTTGCTGCTCGCAATCGCATGGCGAGCGGCTGTTTTTTAACCAACCGTAAGGAGATAACATGCGTCATTACGAAATCGTGTTTATCGTTCATCCAGACCAAAGCGAGCAAGTGCCTGCTATGGTTGAACGCTATAAATCCATGATTACCGAAGCAGGTGGCAAAATCCACCGCTTGGAAGACTGGGGTCGCCGTCAATTGGCTTACCAAATCAACAAGTTGCACAAAGCACACTATGTGTTGATGAACATTGAAGCCACGCCCGCAACCATTGAAGAATTGGAAACAGGTTTCCGCTTTAACGATGCTGTGTTGCGCCATCTAACAATCCAAAAGAAAGCAGCCGTAACCGAGCCATCTGTGATGATGCAAGGCGAAAAATCTAAAAATTTGCTCAACGGCGAAGCTGCTAGCGAAGAAACTGCTGAAGCCTAATTGAACAATCAATTTCAGCTTACCGCCAAACTGCATAAAGTGGATGTTTTGCGCTACACGCCCGCAGGTGTGCCTGTATTGGATGTGGTGCTACAACACGAAAGTATGCAACAAGAAAATGGTTTGCAGCATCAAGTGAAATTTGAATTGCCTGCAAAAATTATCGGTGAGCAAGCCAAAGCATGGCAACACAAAATTGGCACAATGGTTGAAGTAAGCGGCTTTTTAGCCCAACGCAGCCAAAGAATTTTCCGCCCCGTGTTGCGAATTCAAAATATTCAAGAATATAAAGGTTAAACGACATGGCTCGTCAAACATTTAAACGTCGCAAATTCTGCCGTTTTACGGCTGAGAAAATCCAAGAAGTGGATTACAAACAAGTTGATTTGCTTAAAGATTTCATCACTGAAAACGGCAAAATCATTCCCGCTCGCATCACTGGCACAAAAGCGCATTACCAACGTCAATTGGCTGTTGCAGTAAAACGCGCGCGCTTTTTGGCTTTGTTGCCTTACACTGACCAACATAAATAATTAGGAGTTCACATTATGCAAATTATCTTGTTGGAACGCGTTGCTGGTTTGGGCAACTTGGGCGATGTGGTAACGGTGAAAAACGGTTACGCTCGCAACTTTTTGATTCCTACTGCCAAAGCCAAACGCGCTACCGAAGCGAACTTGAAAGAGTTTGAAGCACGCCGCGCTGAATTGGAAGCGAAACAAGCGGCGATTTTGGCTGATGCGCAAGCGCGTCAAGCGAAATTGGACGGTCAAACCATTACCATCGCGCAAAAAGCGGGTGTGGACGGTCGCTTGTTTGGTTCTGTTACCAATGCGGATATTGCTGCGGCGATTGTGGCTGCGGGTGTGGAAGCGTTGAAATCTAACGTTCGTTTGCCAGAAGGTCCGTTCAAAGCGGTTGGCGAATACGAAATTGAAGTCGCCTTGCACGCTGATGCAGTGGCAACGATTACTGTGGCTGTGGTTGCTGCGGCTGAGTAATTCTGCTGATTAAAAGGCAGCCTGAAAACGATAAATAGTCGTTTCAGGCTGCCTTTTTGTATGGGTGGGTTTGGTTGTGCGAATGAAAAAGGGCGGATGCAGTAATCCGTCCTTTGGTGTTGCGGGGGCTTGGGGCTGGTATGAAGCGATGGCGGTTTCAGGCTGCCGTTGTGGGTAAAATATTGACTGCCATTAAGCCTGCCATTTTGGGCGACGAGCCGTCGCCGCTCCATTCATTGCTCCTAGTCCTAGTGCTTCATTAGCCCAAAATACGTTTCCGCACATTTAAAGCCAAAGCCCACATACGCGCGGTTTAATGCTTCGTATTTCACGTCGGCTTCGGTGCGTCCGCCACGGCTAAGCGCGGTATTGAGATGCCCCAAGTGGGCGGCGGCGTGTCCGATTTCGGCGAGGGCGAGGATGTAGGCGGTTTGGCTGTTGTCCATGTCGGCGACTTCTTCTACTAGGTGCGACATCACGCGAAACCAGCGTTTGGTGCCAAGGTCAATGTCTAATTCGCCCGAGCCGAATTTGCGAAAGTCGCGCAGGGCGTTTTCTACATGGAATTTGGTGCGCGGGTGGGCTTGGTCTTTCAGGCTTTCGGCTTGGGCGATGGTGCGCTCGTAGTAGTCGTAGAGTTGGTCTAGCGAGTAGTCGGTGATGTCGTAGAGTTTGGTCATGGTTTTGTCCTTTGTGGGTTGAATGGGATTTAAGAAGCTGTATTCACTATTTTCAGGCTGCCTTTTGGATGTGGGCGATGGCTTCTAGCTCCACCAGCAAATCGTCGCGGCATACGTCGCCGATGGTGTAAACCACGGGCACGCCTTGCAGCTGCTGTTCGCATACGGCGCGGACGGTTTCATAATCGGCGATGTGTTTCACATAGGCGCGAACCACGGCTAAATCTTGCAGCGTTGCGCCGTAGCCTGCGAAGCCTGACGCGGCGAAGTTTTCGGGGGCAATCAGCGCGGCGATGTTGAGCAGCGTTTCTTCGGTTTGCTTGGCGGGGTTGCCGATGTGTTGGGTTTCTGAGGCGGTGATGGAGGCGGTGCCCGACACATACACGGCGGCTTGGTTGTCGTATATCACCGCCATGGCGCGGGCGAATTTGGGCGTTTCGGGGCTGTAATGCCGCGCGTATTCGAAGGCGGGGGTTTGGCGGGGGTTTTCCAGCGGCAGGGTGAACACGTCGGCGCGGCTGGTGATGAGCGCGGTGCTACCGAGGGCGATGTCTTCACCGCCCATGCCGATGCCTGTTGATGCGGGATAGACGTCAAAGTTGGGCTGGGTTTTCAGGCTGCCTTTGAGAAATTGGGTGTCGCCAAAGGCATCGGTGCGGGCGCGGTTGAGTTCTTTGTAGCGTTGTTCTTGGTTGGCGGCGCGGTGGTCGGGGGCGACGATGCTGCCCATGTAGAACCATGTGCGGAACACTTGGTCTAGCCTTGCGCCGCCTTGTTTGAGTAGCGCGATGTTGTCGTTTAACACGGCGAGGGTGTCGGCGTAGGCATTTTCGCGCGGGGCTTTGCCGCCCAAGTAGGCATCGGCGTGGGTGTGCACAAAGGTGATGCCGTTGTGTTGCACGGTGGTTAAGCTGTTGTTTACACGGGTTACTTCTGCGTCTGACACGGCAACGATTTCGGCGGCGAGCAGGTTGCCATCGGCAGGGGCTTGGCTCACAAACGCGGTCAGCGGCTGCGCAGCACCTTGTTGTGCGGCGAAGAGTTGCGCAGTTTCGTCTAGGCGGTCGGCATCGCGCAGGAACACGGTTTGGCGGACGATTTGTTTGCCGGCAAAGTGCTGCTGGATTTGCGCGACGATGTCGGCGGCTTGCTCGGCGTAGCTTGCGCCGCTTTTGGGGACAATCACGGCGTAGACGTAGTTTGAGAAGCGGTCGGCTTTGAATTGGCTTTGTTGCGGGGTCATGGGTGGCTCCGTTTTGTTGGGATGGATTGGGGTAGGGCTGGGCTTGCGTTTCAGGCAGCCTGAAAATAGGCAGCCTGAAAATAAAGGTAGATGGTGTGGCTTGCCTATGCGAAATATCAATCGCCCATAGCCATTGCAATGCAATCTATGGATAACGCAATACCGTGTTGGCTGATGCGTTGCATTTCTTGCGGATTAAAGCCCAGCGCACAGACATCGCGAGGTTGAAGTTCGCATACCAGCCAGATATGGATGTCGTCGCCATGGATGCCGATGGCTTGGAGTTCGGCTAACTTGGGCTCAACGATGTCCATGAATGCGTTGATGAAATCAAATGTGTCGTCGTATAGCTTGGCGATTTGGTAGTGCCAAATATCAAATGGATTGCGCTCTCCTTCGCTTGATTTGGGCGTTACGCCGAGTATTTGCGTGATGCGCTGGTATTGGGCTTCGGTGTTGTTGGTGGCGATGTAGAGATTGTAGTAATTGGTAGCTGGCTTCATGGATGTTGAGCGATGGGCTTAACTTATTGAACTCAATTTCAGGCTGCCGAAGGCGCGCCGATAAAGGCAGCCTGAAACCGCTCTTGCTTACGCCGCAACGGCTTCATCGTTAAACGCAAAATTGGGTTGGATTTTGCCATCAGCCAGCGCAAGAAATTCGTCCACGCCTTTAAACGCGAAGTTCACATAGGCGGTTTGCAGCTTCACATATTCGGCATCGGCTTCGGTGCGCCCGCCTCGGCTCAACGCCATGTTTACATGCCCCATGTGCGATGCGGCGTGCGCCACTTCGGCGGCGGCGAGAATGTATGCCGATTGCGCGGGAGTCATGTCGCCCACTTCTTCGGCAAGTTTGGTGAGCTTTTTGAACCACAGTTTTGCGCCCTCGTCTGTGCCCAATTCGCCTGAAACAAAGCGGCGCAGATGGTCAATCGCTTGTTTGACGGTGGGCAAGGCGCGTTTGTGGGCGTAGCCGATGTGTTGCTCAATAATGTCAATGCCTTGGTTTAAACGTTGATAAAGCTCGGCAAGCGGGGTGCTGTCGGATACGGTAAAAAGCAGTTGTTTAGACATGATTGTGTTCCTTATATTGGGTTTATCAGGGCTGCAATGCGGCGCAATCATAGTCTTTTGAAATTTCGTTTTCCAAGAATGTTTTTGAATATTCCTTATGCCAAACAGCGTTCTAAACAATATGCACGAAAGGCATAAGGCAGCCTGAAAAACAAGTTGGCACAGTGAAAGCGGATTAAGCTCGCCCATCCGTTGTAAAATTCGCTTCCCTCCTATTCCCGTCGCCGAAGCCCATTTCAGGCTGCCTCAACATCCGCCATGAACCGCCGCCAATTCCTGCAATCCACCGCCACCCTCGCCACCGCCGCTTCCGCATCATGGCTGGGCTACCGCTATCTTTCGCGCCCGCCCAGCATTTCCATCAACAAAGTCGGCTTGCCGCTTGCCCACCTGCTGCGCGACCAGCCACTCAACGCCGCCCCCAGCCGCGAACACGTTTGCGAAACGCTGATACTCGGCAGCGGAGCCGCCGCGCTTTCCGCCGCGTGGCACTTCGCCCGCCATGGTTACACCAATTTCTGCCTCGCCGAAGGCTTTGAACGCAACGGCAACAACGCCGCCTACGCCTATTTAGGCAGCCTGAAAACGCCCTTAACCGCCCCCAGCGGCGCGCACTACCTTGCCCAGCCCTCCGCCGAAAGCAGCCATATCCGCCAAATGCTTGCCGATTTGGGCATCATCGAAGGCTACGATGGCGCAGGCAACCCCATCTACCGCGACACCGATTTGGTAAACGCCCCCGATGAACGCCTGCTGATTAACGGCGCATGGCAAGACGGCATCATCCCCCATGCCAGCCAAGACCCAGACACCCGCCGCTTCTTCACCCTCGTTACCCAGCTTTTGCACGCACGCGGCAGCGATGGGCGCAAACTCTTCGCCATCCCCATCGCCCTGTCATCGCAAGATGCCCAATGGCGCGAACTAGACCGCCACACCTTCGCCCAATGGCTCGCCGCCCAAGGCTACCAATCCCCCAGCCTGCTTTGGTATCTGGATTACTGCTGCCGCGACGACTACGGGCAAGGCATAGACCAAGTTTCCGCCTACGCAGGGCTGCACTACTTCACCGCACGCGGCAACGAACACGCCCCCGTGCTCACATGGGCAGACGGCCTCAACCACCTCTCCGAAGCCCTGCGCGCCCACGCCAAAATCCAAAGCCACGAGCAACTGCCCAACGTCCGCGAACTCACATTCAGACAGCCTGAAAGCCACCCCTACATCGCCACCCAAATCGCCGAGCAAAACGACCACGTGCGCGTAACCCTGCGCCACATCCACACAGGCGACACCCGCCGCATCCACGCAAAAAACGTTATCTGCGCCATGCCGCTCAACATCGCCCAACTTTGACGTCTATCCCGCATCAACAGG
>CAJPSG010000068.1 GCA_905373195.1 Kingella oralis | reverse complement strand
CAAGATTCCCGCCTACGCGGGAATGACGGCATTTCTTATTTTTCAGGCTGCCTTAGGTTGCTGCAAATATATTTTAGGCAGCCTGAAAACGCTATTTCATGTTTTCAGGCTGCCTCTCTATAAACTTAATACTCGCGCACTACGGCGTTTTGTTGTAGCTGCTGCACAAATTGCGCTTGGTTGGCTTGGCGGGCTTGCTGCACCAATTGGCGGCGCACGGCTTCGCGTTGCATTTTGGCGGGGTCGTTTTCGGTGCGGCTGGATACCAGCTGGATAATCTGCCAGCTTGTGCCCACGCGCTGCGGGCTGGTGATTTGACCGGGCTGCATTTGGTGAATCAGTTTTTCCACATTTTCAGGCAGCATATCGTCGCTTACTTCGTGCAGCCCGCCGTTCACCGCTTCGGCTTCTTGCGAGTAGCGTTTGGCGATGGTGGCAAAATCGCTGCCTTGCTGGATGGCTTGGGCGATTTGCTGCATCCGTTTTTCTACCGCGCCCATGTTGGCTTGGTTGCCCGCTTGCAAGATGATGCGGCGGATGGTGTACACGGGATAGGGCGTGCCTTGCGGCAAGGCTGCGCCGCTTTTTAGCGCTTCGTTGATTTGGGCATCGCTGATGTTTACATTGTTGTTCAAATCGCTTAATAGGTAATCCGCCAGCACGTCTTTGGCGATTTCTACGCGATAGGCTTCGCGGGTGTAGCCGTTGGCTTGGGCTTTTTTGTATAGATTTTCTACGGTGGTGTGCTCCAAGGCGGCGCGGCGTTTAAGCTCTTCGTCTATGCCGCTGGGCGTGGCTTTAAGCTGCTGTTGGCGGGCGGCATCGGCAATCAGGGCGCGTTCCAACAGGCGTTGCTTGGCAGCCTGAACAAATTGCTCTTCGGGGATGTTTTGCCCTGCGTTGCGCGATTTAAGCTCGCGCACGGTGCGTTCGATGTCGCGGTAGGTAATCACGCTGGAATTGACTTCCATCGCAATGCGGTTTAGCGGTTTGATTTCGGCTTGGGCAGCCTGAAACGGGATGCCGAATGCGGCGGCTAGGATTAGGGGGACGATTTTGCGTTTCATCATTTGTTTACCTCGTTGGTTTTGGTGTAGCCGGGGATGCCTAGGCGCAGTTGCTCTTGGGCGTTGGTGCCTGCGTTGCTGAGGTCTTTCAGCTGCAAGGTGAAGAAGAAGGCGGTTTTGTATTTGTATTTGTCTTGCACGGGTTGCCATTCGGTTACATAGCGCTGGGCGACAAAGCTCGCGCTCCAACAGCCGCAGGGGTTTTTGTATTCCAACCCGGCGGTTTGCTCCAAGATGGCGCGGGGGGAGGTGCTGTAATTGAGCCGCCCTACGGCGTAGAGGTTGCTGCTAATGGGCCATTGCGCGGCAAGGTCTATGTGGCGCAGTTTGTCGTAGAAGCCCGAATAGATTTCTTCGTTGCGCCCGTATTTGAAGCGTGCGCTCAACACTTTGCCCGCTTCGGGATTGTAGCGGATGCCCAAGTCGTAGCGCTGGGTGGCTTTGTTGTCGGCGCTCCAATGCCAGTTGCTGTCGGCAAACCAGCTGGGGGCAACTTGCCCGCTGGCAAAGGCAACAATGTCGCCGTTTTTGCGCTCGTTTTGATTCAGGCTGCCTGAAAGGGCGACTTCATCGCCCGTGAAATAATATTTTTCGCCTATGCCTGCGCGGAAGTATTCGTAGCCCGTGTTGGGGTTGAGAAAGCGCGTTTGCAAACCTGCCGATAGGCTGTTATTGGCATTGATGCGGTCGTTGCCCGAATAGATGTTTTCGCGGAACAATTGGTCGTAGCTAAAATCGTTGAGCGATGAGTCAAAATTGGGCAAATCGTTTTGCGATTTGCTGGGGGTGTAGTTGTAGAACAAACGCGGCTCAATGGTTTGCACAAAGCTGTTGCCAAATAGGCTGGCTTGGCGTTCCAGCGTGATGCCGCTGTCCACATTGACAATCGGCAAAATGCGCGAGGTGTTGCGCGAATTCAGGCTGCCAAATTTGTCCAGCCAATAGCGCGTAGCGTGCACGCCGACTTTGGGGCGCACATAGCCCCATGTATTGTGGAAATCCCATTGGATGCTGGGGTAAATCACGGCGCGATTGCCGCTTTGCATGTCTTTGTGGTCAAAGCGGGTGAACTGTCCTTTGATGTCCAGCTCGGCGTAGGGGTTGATGTTTTTTGCCCAAGTTGCAGACAGGCGCGGCAAGATGGAATACACCGCGCCTTTGTTGCCGTTGGAGTCGTTGAGAATTTGGTATTTTTGCACCATCAATTCTGTGTTGAACGGCGCGCCCCATAGGTCTTGATGGTAGTTCAGCCATGCTTTGCGGTTGAGGTTGGTGCTTTCGGCTAACTCGTTGCGCCCTGCGAAATCGCGGTAGTAATCGTCGTCCGACACTTGGTTGAAATCAATGCCGCCAGTGAGCTTGGATGTGAAGGTTTGGCTGTGTTTCAGGCTTAGCGCCGCGCGGTTGTTTAAGCCGCGTTTGCTGTCGTGCGGCATATATTTAACGTTTACGCTGCCTGTGTATTTGGGCTGCAAATAGCGGAATTCGCCGCCGATGCGCGCGCCGCGCGCGCCGATGTAGCCGGGGGTGAGCGTGGCATCGTAATTGGGCGCGAGGTTGAAGTAATACGGCAAATCAACCGACGCGCCATCCGAGCCTGCCGACAGAGTGGGCACTAAAAAGCCGCTTTTGCGGTTGCCGTTAATCGGAAAATCCACCCACGGCGTGTATAAAATCGGCACGCCTGCAAACACCAGCTTGGCTTTTTTTGCCACGCCGATGCCTGTTTCGCGGTTGGTGGTGAGTTCTTCGGCTTGGATGTACCACGAGGTGTCGCCCGTGGCGCAGGTGTTGAATTTCACATCATGGGCGGCGTGGTGGTTGTCGTCATACATTTTCAGGCTGCGTGCCACGCCTTGCAGCCGTTTGCTGTTTTGCTCGGCAACAAATTCGGTGTTGTTGGCGTTGCCCGAATGCTTGGCGAGTTCGTAGTCCAGCTTGTCGCCTTGCACGGTTTGCCCATCGGCGCGGGTGAGCGTGAATTGGTCGCCCGCGTAAACGTGTTCGCTGGTTTGGTCGTAGTCCACCCAATCGGCATTCAGCGTTTCATCGTTGCGCTCAATGATGACATCGCCCTGCGCGCGGTGGCGCACATTGGTTTGCCCTGCGGCTTTATCTGCTTCAATGCGGGTTACATCTTGCCCCAGCTTGGGCAGCCCTGTTTTGCGGGCGGGGGCAACGCCTTTGGCTTGCGGATTGGGCGCACGGCACACCCAGCCTAGCTTTTCAGGCTGCCATGTATCCGACACCGCCCATGCGCTGCCTGAAAAGGCAATGCCCAGCATGGCGACTAATGGTTTGCTTACAAATGAACGAGACAAAATCACACCTTGCAACGGTTTTAAAGTTAAAATGATGGGCTATTTTAACCGAAAACCCGATAATTCACAGTATGCAACGAGAAACCCTGCTCCAAGACTGGCTTGCCCGCGTGTATCCCCAGCAATCTTTCACATTGAGCTTTGCTGCCGCCGATGCGGATTTTCGCCGTTATTTTCGCGCCACGTTTGCCGACGGCAGCACCGTCATCTGCATGGACGCGCCGCCCGAAAAAATGCGCGAGAGCGTGGCGAACTATTTGAAAGTGCGCGATTTATTCAACAGCCTGAATGTGCCAACGGTGTTAGCCAAAGATTTGGAACTGGGGTTTATCGTGTTAAACGATTTGGGCGATGTGCAATACTTAAAAGCGATGCAGCAAGAAAACACGCCCGCAGCGCACAAAGCCTTGCTGCTGGAAGCGATTGATGAGCTGATTGTGTTGCAACAAGCCAGCCAGCCCAATCGTTTGCCCGAATACAGCCGCGAGATTTTGCTGCGCGAGATGAATTTGTTTCCCGAATGGTTTGTGGCAAAAGAATTAAACAGCAGCCTGAATTTTGCGCAACGCCAATTATGGCAACAAACGATAGACACGCTGCTGCCTATGATTGAAGCGCAGCCCAAAGTGTATGTGCATCGGGATTTTATCGTGCGCAATTTGATGCTCACGCGCGGTCGCCCTGCGGTGTTGGATTTTCAAGATGCCGTGTATGGCGCGATTACCTACGACTTGGTTTCGCTGCTGCGCGATGCGTTTATTGAATGGGACGAAGAATTTACGCTGGATTTGGTCATCCGCTATTGGGAAAAGGCGCGCGCGGCGGGGTTACCTGTGCCCGCGCAGTTTGACATCTTTTATAAATGGTATGAATGGATGGGCGTGCAGCGGCATTTGAAGGTGGCGGGTATTTTTGCGCGGCTGTATCACCGCGATGGCAAAGACAAATACCGCCCCGAAATTCCGCGTTTTTTGAATTATTTGCGCCGCACATCGCGCCGTTATGAAGAGCTTGCCCCGCTGTATGCGCTGCTGTTGCAATTGGTGGGCGATGATGAATTGCAAGTGGGCTACACATTTTAGGAGCAACGCATGACTGTTATTCAAACGCATATTCCTGTGCTGCTGGTGTCGCTGTCGGCAGGCATTATTGAAATTCACAATATGTCTAACAACCGCGCCAGCTTCAAAATGCCCACCACGCTGCGCATCGGCTTGGTGGACGATGTGATGAAGCCTTGCCCGTTTTCGCATCCGCGCGTTGCCATTGATGATGAGCAAGTCGCCGCCGATATTTTTCAAAACGCGCTCGCCAAAAGCGGCATGGCAAAACGCGACCAGCCGTGCATCATTGTGTTGCATCCGCAAAGCCATTTTGCCAGCGACATGACGCAAAGCGAATTGCAAATGCTCACGCGCATGGTGCACGAATCGGGCTTTCCCATCCACGGCGAAGTGTATTTTCTGCTCAAACCCACCATTGACGAGAGCGATTGGCAATATTTTGAAGCGATGGCGCGCGAGCCTGTGGCGCAAACCATGCAGCCTGAAAGGCACGCAGGCGTGCTGCGCCGCACATGGAATTGGTTGGCGCAGAATTTGTAATACGATTTTCAGACTGCCTATTCGGTTACGCGCCTGATTGAGGCAGCTTGAAAACGGGTTACGCCGCCCAGCGTTAGACCTCAAACGAATTTTCAGGCTGCCCTTTGCCAAGCGCAAAAATACCCGCTATATTCCACCCCGCAAAAATTAGTACAACCTATCTAATCCCACATCAGGCAGCCTGAAACGCAAAGGCAGCCTGAAAATCCACATAAGGACAACATCATGAGCTGGTTTGACAAAATTCTCCCGCCCAAAATCAAAAAAAATGACGACAAAAAAACAGGCGTGCCCGAAGGCTTATGGCACAAATGCTCCTCCTGCGGTGAAACCCAATACGCCACCGAGCTCAGCCAAAACCACAAAGTATGCCCCAAATGCGGGCATCACGAAGCCCTCACCGCCCGCGAACGCCTAAACCTCTTGCTGGATGAAGCCAACCGCGAAGAAATCGGTGCCAACATCCACCCCACCGATATTCTGAAATTCAAAGACAGCAAAAAATACCCCGACCGCCTTGCCGCCGCCAAAAAAGCCACAGGCGAAGATGACGCGATTGTGGTGATGCGCGGGCAAATGCACGGCTTGCCCGTGGTGATTGCCGCGTTTGAATTTCGCTTTATCGGCGGCTCAATGGGCTCGGTGGTGGGCGAGCGGTTTGTGCAAGGTGTGCGCCGCGCCGTTGCCGACAACTGCACCTTTATCTGCGTTGCCGCATCGGGCGGCGCGCGTATGCAAGAAGGGCTGAACTCGCTGATGCAAATGACCAAAACCAGCGCATCGCTGCATTTGCTCAACGAAAAAGGCTTGCCGTTTATCTCCGTGCTCACCGACCCTACCATGGGCGGCGTATCCGCCAGCTTCGCCTTCTTGGGCGACATTGTGGTTGCCGAACCCAAAGCCCTGATTGGCTTTGCCGGCCCGCGTGTGATTGAACAAACCGTGCGCGAGAAACTGCCCGAAGGCTTCCAACGCGCCGAGTTTCTGCTAGAAAAAGGCGCGATTGATCAAATCATCGACCGCCGCGAAATGAAAAAACGCCTTGCCGATTTGATTACGCTGCTGCGGCGCGAACCGCAAGTGAGCCAAGTTGAGGCAGCCTGAAAATCGTAGGCTTTAATGGAAATGGATTGCTGCACTTTTGCGTGGCGCAAATAAAAAGACGGACTTTGGGAAGTTCGTCTTTTTTTGTGTTGGGATGGGGCAAAGCGGGGCGGGTTATGCTGGTTTCAGGCTGCCTAAAACGGCGTTTCCCATACAATAGGCAGCCTGAAAATCGCGTTTACCCATTTTAGCTTCGCAACTTCGCTGCGCTACGCAGGCTGCCTCAACGCCCGCTTAAAACAGCAGCGTCATCTCGTGCCAT
>CAJPSG010000067.1 GCA_905373195.1 Kingella oralis | reverse complement strand
GCGCACCCAACATATCATTCTCGCCACCCTATTTTCAGGCTGCCTCAGCGCGCACGCCGTGGAAATGGCAAGCATCCCCAGCGGCTCTTATCGCCCGCTGTACCTCAAAAAAGACACGCCTCTGATTAGCGTGAAGCCATTTCAAATAGACAAAACGCCCGTAACCAACGCCGAATTTGCCCAGTTTGTGAAAGCCAACCCCAAATGGCAGCGCGGCAACGTGAGCGCAAAACAAGCCGAGTCAAACTACCTGAAACAATGGGACAAAAACGGCCCCAAAGCCGCCGATGCCAACAAACCCGTAACCAACGTTTCATGGTTCGCCGCCCATGCCTACTGCGCCGCGCAAGGCAAACGCTTGCCCACCAACGACGAATGGGAATTTGTGGGGCTGGCATCCGAGCTGCAAGCTAACGGCAGTAACGAACCGAGCTACAACCGCACCATTTTGAGCTGGTATGAAAACGGCAGCAAAGGGCTAAAAAACATCCAACAAAACAAACCCAATTTCTACGGCGTGTACGATATGCACGGCTTGATTTGGGAATGGACATCCGATTTCAACAGCAGCCAAATCACATCAGGCACGCTTAAAGCCGCTGATTTTTGCGGTTCAGGTGCAGTAAACAGCAGCGACCCCAGCAACTACGCCGCCTTCCTGCGCTATGGCATCCGCACCAGCTTGCAACCCAATTTTGTCTTGCACAATATGGGGTTTCGCTGCGCCAAATAGTTTTCAGGCTGCCTGAAACACTTTTTCAGGCTGCCTGAACTTGTCGCATAGATTTCAGCCCACGCGTTCAAGATATTGAATACCGCGTGGGCTGAAACTTGCTCCCGCACCATTTCAAAATCACTTTTCAGGCTGTGCCTCACAACCATTCAATCACACACAAGGAACAAACCATGACCCCACGCCAAACCCTACTCAACTGGTGCGACCAAACCCTGCAACCCCAGTTATTCAAAGATGGCGCGCCCAACGGCTTGCAAATTGAAGGCAACAACCAAATCCGCCACATCATCACCGCCGTAACCGCCAGCCAAGCCGCCATCAACCACACCATTACCCAAGGCGCAGACACCTTACTCGTGCATCACGGCTTATTCTGGCGCAGCGAACCCACCACCATCATCGGCTGGAAAAAACAACGCATCGCCGCCCTACTCGCCCACAACATCAACCTGATTGGCTACCACCTGCCACTTGATACCCACCCCACGCTGGGCAACAACGTCCAACTCGCCGCCAAACTTAATTGGCAGCCTGAAAACACCTTTGGCGAACAAAATCTGCTTAACATCGGCACATTGCCCGAAAACCAACGCACGCTTACCCAACTTGCGCAAGCTATTGAACAAACGCTGGGCAGAACACCCACCATTATAGGCAACCCCAAACAGCCGCTTACCCGCATCGCATGGTGCACAGGCGGTGCACAATGGTATTTCCAGGCTGCCATAGATGCAGGCGCAAACGTATATCTCACAGGCGAAATCTCCGAAGCGCAATACTATCTTGCCAACGAAACAGGCACAGCATTTATCGCCGCAGGACACCACGCCACCGAACGATACGGCATCCAAGCATTAGGCAACGCACTCGCACAACAGTTCGGCGTGAAGGTGCAATTCTTTGATGAGAACAATCCAGCATAAGCAAGATAAACAAAAGGCAGCCTGAAAACGAGCAAAGCAAGTTTCAGACGCCTATTTGTATATTTGTCATGGTATTGATTGCCAATAAAAAGCTCCCCACTTTCGTGGGGAGCTTTATCATTCTAAATCTGAATAATCTCAGATTAGAATTTGTGTTTCATACCAACGCTAACTACGTTAGCTTTCAGTTTGTCATCGCCTTTACCAGATTGGAAGTAACCGTATTGACCATTAACGATAGTACGTTTAGACAATGCGTAATCCGCACCTACCAAACCTTGATAGTATTTACCGTTACCAGCAATTTTGTCGCCGTTAATATCTTTGATACCAAAGCCGTAAGCAAAAGTACCTTTCAGAGTCAACGCATCGTTAAGTGTGTAAGCACCAGACAATGCCAATTCGTTTACTTTGTCAGCATCAGCATTCAAAACAGAGTTAGTGCGTTCTACACGTTGTGAACGTTGGTAAGCCAAACCAGCCAACCATTTGTCGCTTTCGTAACCAGCTTGTACCAATGCTTGGTAACCGCCTTTTTTACCAGCAGCAACAGCAGCAGTAGTACCGCGTGCGTAAGTACCAGCAACATCAGCAAAGAAACCAGAGTTTTTGTAGCTTGCGCTCAAGCCATAGATACCTTTAGCTGTTTGTTTGTGGTTGCTCAATGGGTTAGTATCTTCACCATTTTCTTGCTCGCTAGGTGAGTAGTAAGCTTTTGCAGAGAAGCCAGACAAATCAGGAGTTTCGTAGCTAATTGCAGTTGCACGACGGTTAGCGTCAGTACTACGAGTGAATACGCCCAAACCAGCAGCAGCAGAATCATATTCCCATTGGTCCAATTTACCATTCAACTCGTGAACTGGAGTTTCTTGGTAACCAACTTTAACAGTACCAAAGCCACCTTTCAAACCGATGAAAGAATCACGAGTGTTGAATGTGCGGTCAGACCCACCACCGATATCCACTTTAGATTCAACTTGCCAAATAGCATCCAAGTTGTCGGTCAGGTGTTCATGACCTTTGAAACCGATACGTGAACCGTAGTCAACGATTTGAGTAGTTGAACCTTTGTTTTTATCGTTGCCAAGTTTGTTACCAAAAGTAGTTTCAACACCACCTTTGATTTGACCGTACAAAATTACGTCTGCCATAGAGGCAGTTGACAATGAAGCTAAAGCCAAAGCAATCAGAGTTTTTTTCATTTCTGTATTCCTTATGTTTACTTAAACAAGTTTTGAAAAGAATTAAATGCGTTCAAAAGAATGCTTTTAATCCCTGTTAAGCTCATCAACATGAGCCTTGCAGTTCGCAGTCGCTAATATAGCTATTTTGGGAGAAAAAAACAAACTTATTTTTTGCTTTTGCGCTGGATGCGCTTTGGGATTTTTGTTTTTGTTTTGCCTATTTGGTTTTACTTTATTGTTTAATAAAACAATTTTAGGAAATAAAATAGTGTTGTTTTTTTGCAAATTTATTTTTGGGTGCTTGGGATGTGTGGTTTTTTGTAAACAGGGATGGGCGCGGTTGGGGGGTTTCAGGCTACCTTTGGCGATAGCGAGCCGCGTGTTTTACGCGGTGGCAAGTTTTTCGCTGATGCCTTGTTCAATTTTGGCAAGGCTATCGGCTTGGGCTTCTTGGTAGGCTTCTTCTAGGGCGAAGGCGAAGCCTGTGGCATCGGTGCCGCCGTGGCTTTTGACAACGATGCCGCGCAAGCCGAGGAAGATTGCGCCGTTGTAGCGGCGGGGGTCTAGGCGGCGTTTGAAACTTTTGAGCACGGGCAAGGCGGTGAGTGCGCTGAATTTGGTGTAGAGGTTGCGTTGAAATTCTCGTTTGATGATGCCGCCCATAAAGCCTGCTGTGCCTTCTATGGTTTTGAGGACGATGTTGCCCACGAAGCCGTCGGCAATCACAACATCAATTTGGTCGCTGCATATTTGGTTGGCTTCTATGTTGCCGATGAAGTTGATGGGGCTTTGTTGGAGCAGTTGAAAGGCTTGTTTGACGGTTTCTGTGCCTTTGATGTCTTCCGTGCCGATGTTGAGTAGCCCAATTTTTGGGGTGTTGTGGCTAGGATAGAGGGCGTGATAGAGTTCGTTGCCCATGATGGCGAACTGGTGGAGTTGCTCGGGGGTGCTGTCCACATTTGCGCCGAGGTCTAGCATTAGGGTGAGGTGGTCGTTTTCGGCGGGGAGAAATTTGGCGATGGCGGGGCGGTCTATATGGGGCAGTGTTTTGAGCACGAAGCGGGCGGTTGCCATGAGCGCGCCTGTGTTGCCTGCGGATACGGCGGCTTGGGCGTTGCCGTCTTTCACTTGCTGGATGGCAACGCGCATGGATGAATCTTTTTTGTTTTTTAGCGCGTGTTGCGGAGCTTCGTCCATGCCGACCACTTCACTGGCGTGAACAATATTGATGCGCGATAGGGGAGCGTTGGCTTGTTGCAAGGCGGTTTGAATTTGGGTTTGATCGCCCACCATAATGAGCTGGGCATCGGGGCGGCGTTGTAGAAAATTGGCGGCGGCAGGGGCAGTTACGGCGAGACCGATGTCGCCACCCATGGCATCTACGGACAGGGTTATCATGTTGAAGTTCCTTTGTGGTGGGATTGCTTGGCGCGAGGCGAGGGAATGGGTTTTCAGGCTGCCTTTGTTGCGCGCGTATCCCTATTCAATAATGTGGCTATTGTAAAACGGTTTCAGGCTGCCTAAAACGCTTTTTGGGGTTTCAGGCAGCCTGAAAAGGGTTTGCCGCGTTATTCTTCGTCTGAATGAACACCTGCGGCAGCGCGGCGGTTGTGCGCTTCAATATCGGTGGCATCCCATGGGTAGTTTATCCACCAATCTTCAATTTCTACGCCGCTAAAATAGGCGACATCGGCGGGCAACTCGGCGGCTTTGGGTTTGAGTTTGTTGTGGATAACGGCTACGCCAATTTTTTTGAAGCCGTCGCGTTCCAATTCATCCAGCACAAAGTGCATGGTGGTGCGGCTGTCGTCCACTTCGTCCACCACCAACACGTTTTTGCCTTGCAATTCGGCGGGGATGGGGTCTAGCCATTGGATTTTTTGCACGGCATCGGCGGTTTGGCTGTCGGTTTCGTTGAGATAATAAGCGGTGGTTACGGCGTAGATGGGGATGTCAAGAAAAGTGCGTAGCATTCGGGCGGGGATAAAGCCGCCGCCGCCAATGGCTATCATGGCATCGTATTTGATGCCTGCTTCGTTGATTTTTTGGGCGATGTGTTTCACGGTGCGATGGATGTCGTCGTAGGTGTACCAAATTTTTTGTACCATGGGAATGCTCGCTTTGTGTGATGGGAGGATGATTTCAGGCTGCATTGGCTGTGAGAGTAGGCAGCCTGAAAATGGTTGGTACGAAAAAGCCAGCCGATATTGCTGTTGCTCCATCGCTGGCTTTTGCGCCGTTGTGCTTATTCGCCTTTGGCTTTGGCTACTTTGCGACCACGATACATCCCATTGGGGGAAATGTGGTGTGGGCGGTGCACTTCGCCTGTTGCGCTGTCAACGGACAATGCGGGGGCAGTCAGCGCGTCGTGTGAACGGTGCATACCGCGGCGTGAGGGGGATTTTTTGTTCTGTTGAACGGCCATTTTGAACTCCTAATTAAATGAAAGATAAAAAAAGTTAGCCCGATTTTTTCAATCCTGCCAGCGCGGCAAAGGGATTGGGTTTACTTTGATTGTTAGCTTCTAGCTGGGCGTTGCCGCATTGTTCGTGCTTGGGGGAAAACGGCAAAGCCATGAGGATTTGGTCTTCAATAAGCGAGAAAACGTCTATTTCAGGCTCTTGCAGCATACCTTCGAGGTCTTCGTCGGCGAGCATGGCTTCGTCTAGCGTTTCTTCGTTTTCAAACAGAACAATTCGCACGTTTTCGTTTAACGCAAATTCTGTGGGTTGCATACAGCGTTGGCATTGCAGGGGCAGGCAGCCTGAAAGGGTGAGCGTTAAATAGGGCCGTTGCCATTTATCTATGCCGCCTGTTAGGGTGTAGGCGAGGGATGATGACAAGTCGGTGAAATCGTGTGTCCAAATGCGTTCGTCTAGCTGGTTGAGCGAGACGGTGCCTTGCAGGGTTTCTTGCTTGGCGGTGAACGCTTGGGAATCAATCAGTATTCGGTTTAACATAAACGGCGCATGATATAATTTTATGCTTATTCAGTCAATATTTTTAAGGGAGGGCGCGATGGCGTTGCCTGTTGTTTTGGGGTCTTCTTCGGTGTTTCGCCAGCGGCAGTTGGCGGCTTTGGGCTTGGATTTTGCGGTGGGCAAGCCAGTGTTTGACGAATCGCCGTTGGCGGGGGAATCGGCGCGGGATACGGCGTTGCGGTTGGCGGTGGGCAAGGCGAAATCGTTGGCGGGGCAGTTTCCTGCGCATTTGATTATTGGGGCGGATCAAGTGGCGTGGTGTGATGGGCGGCAACTGGGCAAGCCGATGTCGGTGGAGAAGGCGGCGGCGATGTTGGCGGAGCTATCGGGGCGGGAGATTGTGTTTTACAGCGCGATTTGTGTGTTGGATTCTGTTTCAGGCTGCATCAAATCGCACGTGGATGAGACGGTGGTGCGGATGCGGGTGTTGTCGGCGGGGCAGATTGGGCGGTATTTGGCGCGTGAGCCTGATGCGATTTTTTGCGCGGGGGCGGCTTGGTGTTCGGGCAGCGGCTCGTGGTCGCGCGTGATGAGTTG